>NZ_JBLVOC010000027.1:183267-190844 GCF_053543575.1 Glutamicibacter sp. AGC84 | reverse complement strand
CTTCCCGCTGCCCTGCGCGGCTTTTTGCATTCTTGGCGACGCGCTGGCCGATAAGGCTAGGGCCGGGTCTGTTCATAGTGGGCCAACCAGTTTCGCAGCATTTCTTCGAGCACAGGACGATCAGCGGGGGACAGCTGGTCCACGAGGCGCTTTTCGTTGCGCATGTGGGCGGTAAACGCTTCATCGATTTTCTTCTTGCCGCTAGCCGTCAAGGAGATGCGGCGCCCACGCCTGTCATCACCGGATAGCGCGCGGGTGACCCAGCCGTTGCTGACCAGCTTGTCGAGCCGCTTGGTCATGGCTCCGGTAGTCACCATCGTCTGCTGTGCCAGCTCGCCGGGGGCCAGGGAATGGGGTTCTCCTGCCCGCCGCAAGGCCGCGAGCACATCGAATTCAGCTTCGGTCACCCCATGCTCTGCATAAACCGTGCAGAGCTCCTCGGTCAGGTAATTAGCCAAGCGATGCAGCCGGCCGATGATTCCCTGGGGCGCTGGGTCGAGATCCGGCCGTTGTTCTGCCCACTGCTGTTGAATGCGCGATACGTGGTCGTTTTGCTCCATGCCTTTATTATATCTTCCAAGGAAGCTAAAGTATCTTCCATGGAAGATACTTTGAATTCCGCGGGGCACCGGCTTCGAACGCTGGGCTGGGTAGCACTGACCGCGATAGCCCCGATCGCGTGGGGCTCCAATTACTATGTCACCAAGGAATTTCTTCCCGACGGCTCAGCGCTCTGGGGCGCGGCGATCCGCGCATTGCCGGCGGGCTTGGTGTTGCTGGGGCTAGCCAGGAAACTCCCGCAGGGCAGCTGGTGGTGGAAATCCGCGGTTCTGGGCGTGCTGAATATCGGTGCCTTCTTTGCCCTGATCTACGTGGTGGCGCAACTTTTGCCATCGGGTGTCGCTGCTACGACCATGGCGATTTCTGCCGGTGTGCTCATGCTGTTCGCATGGCTATTGCTCGGTGAACGTCCTGCACGTTGGCCTTTGGTTGGGGCCCTCTTGGGCTTCGTCGGCGTGGGCATCATGGTATTCGATGCACAGGCCGGCATCGATATCCTGGGGATCGTCTTGTCGCTGGTAGCAATGGTCCTATCCAGTGCCGGGTTCATCTTGACCAAGCGATGGTCTGAAGGGATGCCGATTATCCGTGTCACCGCGTGGCAGCTGGTGGCCGGAGGGGCAGTACTGGTCCCGTGCGCGCTGTTCGTGCATGGAGCACCCCCGGAGCTTGACCTCCAGGCGATGGCGGGCTTCGGCTATGTCAGCCTCATTGCCACCGCGGCTGCCTATCTTGCCTGGTTCACCGGGCTGCGTCATCTCCCTGCATCGTCAGTTGGCCTCATTGGCCTGCTCAATCCAGTGACAGGGGTCCTGCTGGGAACATTGCTGGCAGCGGAAAGCCTCGGACTCCAAAGCCTGATCGGAATGGGCTTGGTTCTCGGCGGAGTCCTTCTGGGGCTGGCCAAGGGATCCCGGCGCAGATCAGCTTCGGCACGCGAAGCATCTGGCCGCGACGCGCCCGCCGGAGAATCCGTGGAGACTGGCTAGAACTTCGCCCGCCAGTCCGGGACATGGAGCAACGCCATGACGCGTTCAACGTTGGCGGGCACGCTCCGCTTGGTGCTGCGCGATACGAAGATCATCACCATGAAGGCCAAGGGAACGCTCCACGCCGCAGGCTGGCGCAAGAGGTGGATCCAGATCTCATCTTCCTGGGGCAGGAAGGCGCCGGTCATCAAGGCCAGCCCGCAGGAGATGCCGCCAGCCAGCAGGCCGGCAACAGCACCTCGTGCGGTCAGCGAACGCCACCAGATGCCCAAGAGCAGCAGCGGGCAGATGGTGGATGCAGTGAAGGCGAAGACGTTGCCAATGGCGCCCGCCAAGGCCAATGAATTGGTCACCACCGCGACCAGGACGGGCAGGGCGGTGGCCAGCACGGTAGAGATCCTGAAGCCACGCACGGTACCCGAGAAGAATTCCTGGGACAGCGCACCAGCCAGGGATACCACCAAACCGGAGGTGGTGGAGAGGAAAGCTGCGAATGCGCCACCGACGACAATTGCGGTCAAGGCATCGCCCAGGAATCCGTCGAAGAGGCGTCCGGGCAAGAGCAGGATGGTGGCATCGGTTTCATTGGTGGCACCGAGCTCCGGGGTGTAAAGCAAGCCCAGCACGCCCAAAGTCGTCGGCAAGAGGTAGAACGCGGAGAGCAGGCACAGCACAATCACCGTGGTGGTACGCGCAGCCTGGCCTGTGGGGTTCGTGTAGAAGCGCACCAGCACATGCGGCAGCCCCAGGGTGCCGAAGAGCAATGCCAAGATGATGGATACCGTCTCGTAGAGGTTCATCGCGTTCACGGACTCCAGCTGCGCATACAGGGCCTGGGCATGCCCGGATGCCGAATGCTCGGGGATGGCCCGCCCCAGCAGGAAAATCGTGGGAATAACCAAGGCCGCCAGCTTGAACCAGTACTGGAAGGCCTGGACGAAGGTCACCGAGCGCATCCCGCCGGACAGCACCGTCACGCAGACAACCGCGGCAACAATGACCGGACCGGCCCAACTCGGGAATCCGGTAGCGATGGATAGGGTCAGGGCTGCTCCGTGCATTTGCGGAACGATATAGAGCCAGCAGATCACCACCACCAGATAGGTGGTGATTTTCCGCAGCATCGGCGAGCCTTCGAAACGGATCTGCGCGAAATCGGGAATTGTGTATGCCCGGGAACGTCGCAGGGGAGCGGCAACAAACAGGAGCAGCATCAAGTAGCCTGCGGTGTAGCCGATGGGGAACCACAAACCTGATTGCCCAGAGAGCACAATCAGTCCGGCAACGCCCAAGAACGAAGCCGCCGACAGGTATTCGCCGCCAATAGCAGAGGCATTCCACCACGGGCGTACGGTGCGTGAAGCTACGTAGAAGTCGGAAGTTGTACGGGACAGGCGCAGGCCGTGGAAGGCAATCAGCATGGTGGTGAGGCAAACGATCACCAGGGAGGAAACGGACAGCAGGCTAGCCACGGCTGATGCTCCGATACCGTTCTTCATTGCGTCCCGCGGCCCTTTTGTAGAGCATTCCGGCCACGATGATCAGTGGATACATGCCGATGCCCAAAACCCACCATGGCAGGGGCAGGCCCAGCAGATGGATGTCCTCGAAGACCGGCCAAAAGACGAGCAATGCACTGATACCTACCAGCATCGCCAGCAGGCCCGCCGCGACGGCACAGGCCAGCCGCAGCTGGGAGCGGATCAGCTGGCGAACATAGAATTCTTCTGCTGTGTGCTCGGGACGGTCGGGGGAGACAGTCAAGGATGCATCCTGCGGAGCCTGGACACGCACGCGTTTTGGACGCTGCTCAGCGAAACGTCCGGGCATGAGGGGCTCTCGCCGGCTGTTGTCTTGGGGAAGGTGCTCCACGGAAGGCCAGCAGCTTCCTACAGCGGGCGGACGCGGTTGGCAGCCAAGCGTTCCCGCAGGTATGGCAACGCGCGACGAGAAATCGGAAGTTCGGTGCTGTTGACCAGCACAGCGGCCTTGCCGGTCTGCAAGCGAACGGTTTCGATCTTATCCATGCACACCAGGTAGGAACGGTGGATCCGAACGAAACCGGACTCGCCCCACTGCTGTTCCAAATCGTTGAGCGGAACCCGGATGAGATAGCTCGAATCCTTGGTCTGCAGCCGGGCGTAGTCTCCCTGGGCTTGAACGTAGGCGATATCCGCCCGAGGTATCAGCTTGGTGATGCCTCCCTGGTCCACCGTGATCATTTCCGGCTTGGCAGGGGTCTCCTCGACCAGCTCGCAGATGCGGCGAACGGATTCGGCCAGGCGCTGCGGGCGAATGGGCTTGAGCACGTAGTCGATGGCGGCCAACTCGAATGCTTGCAGCGCTTGATCTTCATCGGCGGTGACAAAAACAATCAGTGGGGGATTGGTGAAGCGGGAGATGACGCGGGCAATATCCAAGCCTGACAAAGCCGGCATGTGGATGTCGAGGAAAAGTGCGTCGACAGTATTTTCCTCCAGCGCCTTCAGCGCCGCGGCACCAGAGGTGGCGCGGTGAATTTTCCCGATGCGGGAATCCTGGCTGAGCAGAAAAGCGATTTCTTCTACCGCTGGAAGTTCATCATCGGCGACCACCACGTTAATCATGCGAAAATTCTACCGTTTATTGGATTTTTCTATGCATCGGAAGTGATCGTGTTGGGCGGACGGAACTTCGGGACACGCAAAGTGATCAGCGTTCCGGCCCCCGGCGCGGTCTCCACCACCAGTCCATTGGAATTGCCGTAGAGCTGGCGCATGCGCAGGTCGACGTTGCGCAGGCCTACGTGCATATTCGGGGTATCGCCAGCTAGCACACTGGACAGCTGCTCGGGATCCATGCCCATGCCGTCATCTTCCACGCTGATGACTGCGTGCATTCCGTCTTCGGTGGCCGTGATGGAGATGACTCCGCCATCTGGCCGGGCTTCGAGTCCATGGCGTACCGCATTTTCAACCAGCGGCTGCAAGGCCAGGAAGGGAATTTGCGTGGGCAGCACCTCGGGAGCGATCTGCAAGGAGACCTTGATGCGCTCACCGAAACGGGCCTTCTCCAGCAACAGGTAGCGGTCAATGGCTTCCAGTTCCTCGGCCAGGGTGGTGAATTCACCGCGGCGGCGGAAAGAGTACCGGGTGAAGTCGGCGAATTCTATGACCAGCTCACGGGCTCGAGCGGGATCCGTATTGATGAACGAGGCGATTGCATTCAGCGAGTTGTAGATGAAGTGCGGGGAGATCTGAGCGCGCAAGGCACGCATCTGCGCTTCGAGCAGCATGGCCTTGGATTCATCGAGCTGGGCGGTGGACACCTGCGCGGATACAAAGACCGCTACCTCGGAAACTGCCCGAACGAAGCTGGCGCCGGCCCTGCGTGATAGCGCGGTCACCGTTCCCACGCTTTGATCTCCTACGGTGATCGGCGCGGACACGAAGTCCATGCCGGAGGAACGTTCTACCTGGGTTTTGCCGGTTGCCAGCGCGCTTTTGGAAACCTTGGAGGCTGCTTCTTCGAGTTCCGCGGTGAAATCGGCCCCTGCATCGGTGGCCAGCACATGGGTGGTGTCGCTGATCAGCAATACCTGGCAGTTCAAGAGCCTGCGCAGCGCCTTGGCGCTTTTGGCCGCCCCGTCCTCAGTCAGGCCGCGCTCCAAATGGGGAACCGCAACGGACATGTGGTGCAACGTCTTGTAGGTGGCTTCCTCGACGTCGGTACCCATTTCCTTGGTGGAGCGGGAAATCCTGAAACCGATGTAGCCGACAAGAGCGATTCCGACCATCGCAATGGCGACGATCAGGGTGACTTGCAGCGCTGGAGACATGTATCCCATCTTAGGGCCCTGCCTGATCTGCCGACCGTTCAGCGCGCCATGCTGCGCCGTTGGGCGCAGAAAGCAGTCCGTTGAGCCACGAGCTGTGCAAGCCCCCTAGTCGCCAACGGGTTTATCCCCAATAGTGAACTTAGTCACAAAACTGATGTGCGCCCAGTCACATCATCAACTCGCTCAAGGAGGGCATCATGAGTGCCAACCCGGAACACGGCGTCGCTGCTGACGTTGATTTCGTCAAGGAGAGCCAATCCGAGGAATTCCAGGAACTGCGAAAGACCCACCGCAGTTTTGTTTTCCCGATGGCAGTCTTCTTCCTCGTCTGGTATTTCGCCTATGTGCTGCTAGCCGACTACTTCCACGACTTCATGTCCATCAAGGTTCTCGGCAATATCAACATGGGTATTGTTCTCGGGTTGCTGCAGTTCGTGTCGACCTTCGCGATCACCGCGGCCTACGTCAGTTTCTCGAATAAGAAGCTCGACCCCAAGGCAACCAAAATCCGTGAACGCCTAGAGAGCGAGGGAGTGAACTAAATGAACCAGCTCAGCATCCTGGCCCAGGCCGCGGGAGAGTCGACCCAGGTCGGCAACCCCTTGGTCAATATCGCCATCTTCCTGGCCTTCGTGGGCGTCACCATGGTGATCGTGCTCCGCGCCTCCAAGAACAACAAGACCGCTGCGGATTACTATGCAGGCGGCCGTTCCTTCACGGGAACACAGAACGGCACCGCAATTGCCGGTGACTACCTCTCGGCAGCCTCCTTCCTGGGCATCGTTGGCGCTATCGCCATCCAGGGCTACGACGGCTTCCTCTACTCGATCGGCTTCCTGGTTGCTTGGCTGGTTGCCTTGCTGCTGGTTGCGGAGCTGCTGCGCAACACCGGCAAATTCACCATGGCCGATGTGCTGTCCTTCCGCCTCAAGCAGCGTCCGGTGCGCATCGCCGCGGCCATCTCCACGCTGGCAGTGTGCGTCTTCTACCTGCTGGCGCAGATGGCTGGCGCCGGCGCGCTGGTTTCCCTGTTGCTGGGTATTGACGAGAAGCTGGGACAGTCGCTGGTGATCGTTATCGTTGGCGCATTGATGATCCTCTATGTGCTGGTTGGCGGCATGAAGGGCACCACCTGGGTGCAGATCATCAAGGCCTGCCTGCTGATCGCCGGCGCGCTGATCATGACCGTGTGGACGCTGGCCATGTTCGGCTTCAACTTCTCCGACCTGCTGGGCAAGGCAGCTGAAGTAGCCGGCAACCCCGAGATCCTGAATCCGGGCATGAAGTACGGTGTTTCTGAAACTGCCAAGCTGGACTTCATCTCGCTGGCCCTGGCCTTGGTGCTTGGCACCGCCGGCCTGCCGCACGTGCTGATGCGCTTCTACACCGTTCCTACCGCGAAGGAAGCCCGCAAGTCCGTCGTCTGGGCTATCTGGCTGATCGGCGCCTTCTACCTGTTCACCCTGGTGCTGGGCTTCGGCGCCGGTGCACTGATTGGCCCGGACCGAATCCAGGCGGCTCCAGGCGGCGTGAACTCTGCGGCACCGCTGCTGGCCTACGAATTGGGCGGCACAGTCCTGCTGGGCCTGATCTCTGCAGTGGCCTTCGCAACCATCCTTGCTGTGGTGGCGGGCTTGACCATCACCGCGGCGGCATCCTTCGCCCATGACGTGTACGCGTCGGTGATTGCCAAGGGCAAGTCCACTCCAGAGAAGGAAATGAAGATTGCCCGCCGCACGGTCTTGGTTATCGGAGTCTTCGCTATCGCTGGCGGCATCGGTGCCCAGGGGCAGAACGTGGCCTTCCTGGTGGCATTGGCCTTCGCGGTGGCCGCTTCGGCTAACCTGCCAACCATCTTGTACTCGCTGTTCTGGAAGGGCTTCAAGACCCGCGGCGCAGTGTGGTCCATGTACGGCGGCCTGGGTTCGGCTTTGCTGCTGATCATCTTCTCGCCAGTGTTCTCGGGCTCTGAAACCGCAATGATCCCAAGCATCGATATGGTGATCTTCCCGCTGGCTAACCCGGGTATCGTCTCCATTCCGCTGGCCTTCTTCCTAGGCTGGCTGGGCTCGGTTACCGACAAGCGTGTCGAGGACATTACCAAGCAGGCGGAAATGGAAGTTCGTTCGCTGACCGGTGTCGGTGCCGAGAAGGCAGTCGACCACTAAGGCGAAGAATTCATAAAACTCAATAGCGAAGTTCCGGGGACC
>NZ_JBLVOC010000027.1:160784-183247 GCF_053543575.1 Glutamicibacter sp. AGC84 | reverse complement strand
GGGCCCCCGGAACTTTTTGCTGCCCTGTGCGCTACGCGTGATTGGCTAGCGAGTGCTGAAGCAAAGCGGTGGTGCGGTAGGGGACGAGCTCGGCCATGGATAGTGCCGAGTCCGCACGATTCACTCCGTCTATATGCAGCAGCTGTCCATGGACCCGAAACAGCTCCTCGGCGTCTTTGGCCGCTACCCGCACCAAGATGTCGGCAGAGCCGGTGAGCCCGTGTGCTTCAAGCACCTCGGGGATGGCTTCGAGCTTGGCGGCGATGTCCCCGAGATGGCGTTGCTCAACATGCAGCTCGACAAAGGAAAGCAGCCCGTAGCCCAGCACTTCGGGCGGGATCCGGCGGTCAATGGAATCAAGAACTTCATTCTCCAGGCGGGTCATCCGCGTCTGCACGGTATTTCGCCCGAGGTTCAAAGCCGTGGCGATAGCCGAGCCGGTGCGCTTGGCTGCGGTCGAGAGGGCCAGCAGGATGCGCCGGTCGGTAGTGTCCAGAAGTTGCATAATGTGCACGTTAGCACTGACCGGTTCTCATAAACAGTGCGTTTTGCTCTAATTCCAAAAACACCATTGTGCATCCTGCCTTGCGTGAGTAGCATCACATTAAGCGGTGTTTGTGAATGAAAACCCGCAACCGACTACGTGAGAGTAAGGATGCCGATCGTGTCCACACAGCACATTGACGTAGCCGCCGGATGCCTACCCACGCATCAGCTGCTGAACGTCGACGGGAATCGAATCCCGGACGAAGAACTTGACCATTATCTGAAGGACCTCAAAGAAGCGGACCTTGCAGATTTCCTTCGCGACATGGTGGTCCTGCGCCGCATGGACAATGAAGCCACCGCATTGCAGCGCCAGGGCCAGCTAGGACTCTGGGCCCCGTTGCTCGGCCAGGAAGCCGCACAAATCGGCTCGGTCCGCGCCACCGAAGCGGATGACTTCATTTTCCCTTCCTACCGCGAGCATGGCGTCGCATGGGCCAGGGGAGTGAAAGCAGAAGATCTGCTCAGCGTGTGGCGCGGGGCCCAGGCCAGCGGCTGGGATCCGAATGAAGTCAATATTGCTTGCCAGCAGATTGTCATTGGCTCCCAGGCTTTGCACGCAGCCGGATACGGAATGGGAATCAAATTCGACGGGGGCAAGCAAGTTTCTGTGGCCTACTTTGGCGATGGCGCCACCAGCCAGGGCGACGTGAGCGAAGCCATGGTCTTCGCCGCCAGCTACCAGGCGCCAGTGCTGTTCTTCTGCCAGAACAACCAGTGGGCCATTTCCGAACCAGTCCACCTGCAAAGCCGCACCCAGATTGCCGACCGTGCCCACGGCTTCGGGCTGAAGACCTGGCGGGTGGATGGCAATGACATCCTTGCAGTCTACGCAGCCACCAAGGCCGCCCTGAATCACGCGCGCAACGGCCTGGGCCCAACCTTCATTGAAGCGGTCACCTATCGCATGGGGTCGCACACCACCGCCGATGATCCAACCCGCTACCGCAAGAGCGAGCAGCTCGAAGAGTGGAAAGCCAAGGACCCTATCGACCGCCTGGTGAAGTACCTGCATGAGCTGGGTGCCGATGTGCAGTCCTACGAGCAGCGTGCCCAGAACGCAGCCGATGATCTGGCCGCGAAGCTTCGCGCCGCGATCACCACCATGGAGGACCCCAAGGTGCAAGAGCTGTTCACCAATGTATATGCCGAGAAGCACGAACCAACCGAACGCGCAGCCAAGAACTATCTGGACTACTTGGCAGATTTTGAAGGTGGAGAGTAACTGTGGCAACCACCATGCTCAAGGCGCTGAACAAGTCGCTGCACGATGCCCTGGACGAGGACGAGAAAGTCATCCTGCTCGGTGAAGACATCGGAACCCTCGGCGGTGTCTTCCGGGTCACCGATGGCCTGAAATCCAAATTCGGCGAGCACCGCGTCGTCGATACCCCGCTGGCAGAATCCGGCATTGTCGGCAGCGCCATCGGCCTGGCCTACCGAGGCTATCGCCCAGTAGTGGAGATCCAGTTTGACGGCTTCACCTACCCGGCCTTTGACCAGCTAGTTTCCCAGCTGGCTAAATTGCATTACCGTTCCCGCGGACGGGTGAAGATGCCGGTAACCGTTCGAATTCCCTACGGCGGAGGAATCGGTTCACCGGAGCACCACTCCGAATCACCGGAAGCATATTTCGCCCACACCGCCGGTCTGCGCGTCTTCGCGCCTTCAAGTGTCGAAGATGCCTATAGCATGTTGCGCCAGGCCATCGATTGCGATGATCCGGTCATCTTCTTCGAGCCGAAGCGCCGCTACCACGAGAAGACCACTGCTGAACTTCTCGCGCCAACGCCGGATGGATCGCCCAAGGCCAAGATCATCCGACCCGGTGAAGATGTCACCGTGGTCGGCTATGGCCCGACCACCTACACCCTGGTGGATGCGGCCAAGGCCGCAGAAGATGAAGGCACCAGCCTGGAGGTCATCGACCTGCGCACCTTGGATCCCCTGGATATCGACACCGTGGCCGAATCCGTCAAGCGCACCGGCAAGCTGGTTGTAGTCCATGAAGCCAGCCGCACCAGCGGTATCGGTGCAGAAATCTGTGCCGAAATCACCGAGCGCTGCTTCGACTATCTGGAGCACGCCCCATTGCGCGTCACCGGATTCGATATTCCGTATCCGCCATCGCGGCTCGAAAGCCACCACCTGCCCGATTTGGATCGAGTGATGCACGCGGTCGATACCGTGATGCGCCACCACGAGGCAACCGAAGGAGCTGCCAAGTGATGACCGCCCACACATTCAAACTCCCGGACCTCGGCGAAGGGCTCACCGAGTCCGAGGTGCTGAATTGGAAAATCAAGGTTGGCGAGCATGTTGCGCTCAACCAGATCATTGCCGAAGTTGAAACCGCCAAGGCAGTGGTTGAACTGCCCTCGCCGTATGCCGGCTTCGTTCAGGCTCTGCATGCCACCGAAGGTGAAACAGTGCAGGTTGGCGGTCCGCTGGTCACTTTTGATCAGGAGCCAGGCGCTTCCGGCGGGCAGCCGCCAGCAGCAGGTCCCGGAAATCATGGGGAAAGTGCGGCCGTCGAGCGCACCCCAACCCTCGTTGGCTACGGTGCCCCGGCAGACACCGGCAACCGTCCAACGCGAAAAGCTCGTGGCTCCCGCAACGGGGGAGCGGCGCAATTGGCGGAACCAGTTGCATCCGCACCGGATGCCGCGCCGGCCAGTCCTGAGCGCGAACAACATGAGACGACTCGATGCACACCGCCCGTACGCAAGCTGGCACGGGATCATGGAGTCGATATTTCGGCGCTCGCCGGCAGCGGCGAGGGTGGGCTGGTGCTGCGTAGGGATGTTCAGCAGGCCATCGATTCCGTAGGTACCAGCACCTCATCGGCAAGGGGAAATGAGCCAGCGTCCTCGCCGGATGTGGACCGCCATGTGAAGATCACCGCCGTCCGCAGAGCCACAGCCAAAGCGATGGTGCAGTCGGCGTTTACTGCACCGCATGCCACCGAGTTCCTCACTATTGACGTCACCGAATCCATGGCGTTGGTGGAAAGAATGCGTTCGCATCGCTTGCTGAAGGACCGGAAACTCAACATCACAACGTTGGCGGCGCTCGTGGTGACGAGATTGCTGAAGACTTATCCTGCGCTGAACTCGACGTGGGATGAAAAGGCTGACGAAATCATTGAGTTCGGGTCAGTGAATCTGGGCATGGCTGTGGCAAGTGACCGCGGCTTGCTGGTTCCGGTGCTGAAAAATGCCCAAGCCAAGACGTTGCCCGTATTGGCAACTGAACTCAGCGAGATTATTCTCCAGGGCCGCGAAGGAACGTTGTCACCAGCCCAATTGACCGGTGGCACATTCTCCATTACCAATGTGGGGGTTTTCGGCGTGGATGCCGGGACCCCGATTCTACCTCCGGGGCAGGCTGGAATCCTGGCATTAGGCCAAGTGAAACGAAGGCCTTGGGAATACCAAGACCAAGTTGCCCTTCGCCATACCATGACTTTGGCTTTGTCCTTCGATCACAGAGTGGTTGACGGCAAGGAAGCAAGCGAGTTCCTCGCAGGTGTCGGCTCGGTATTGGAAGACCCCGGAATGATGAATATTTTTATTTGAGCTTAAATAAAAACTGACCCGGCTGAAGTTATTTCAGCCGGGTGAGTAACCCGATTTCAAGCATTGCTTTCATGACTATTCATTGGTTGTTTCGCAATGTTTGATGTAATCTCATTCACTACGTGCTATAGCTCACGCTTGCCTGCACGGCTCTGCGAAATGCAGAAGCAGCAACGATCTGTTGAGGAGAAATAGGATGCGATACTCGCACGCATCTAAGGCTGTCGTTTTATCTGCAGCCTTGGCGCTGACCCTGTCCGCTTGTGGCGGCGGTTCAAATGAAACCGCCGGTGGCGAAGGTGACGGCTCGTACGTCGTCACCGCAAACACCACCGAACCGCAGAATGGCCTTCTGCCGGCTAACACCAACGAAGTTGGCGGCGGCCGCGTAATGGACCTGATCTTCACCGGTTTGGTCAGCTATGACGCAAAGGGCGCTCCGGTCAATGAACTCGCTGAGTCCATCGAAACCGAAGACTCCCAGAACTACACCATCAAGCTGAAGGCCGGACATACCTTCTCGGATGGTTCCCCAGTAACTGCTGCTTCGTTCGTGGATGCCTGGAACTTCGGCGCCGCGGCAAAGAACGCACAGCTGAACTCGTACTTCTTCGAATCCATCAAGGGCTTCGATGAGGTCAACAAGGAAGGCTCCAAGAAGGAAGAGATGGAAGGCCTGAAGGTAGTGGATGACACCACCTTCACCGTCGAGCTGTCCCAGCCTGAGTCCGACTTCCCGCTGCGCTTGGGCTACACGGCGTTCATGCCGTTGCCTGAAGCGGCCTTCGAAGATCCAAAGGCCTTTGGCGAAAAGCCAATCGGCAACGGCCCATACACGTTGACCGAGTGGAACCACGATGTGAACCTGAAGCTGGACGTCAACGAGAGCTACGACGGTCCACGCAAGGCGGCTAACGCCGGCATCGACTTCAAGGTCTACCAGTCCACCGACTCGGCGTACAGCGATCTGCAGTCCAACAACTTGGACGTCCTCGACCAGATCCCGCCAAGCCAGCTGGCTTCCTACGAGTCTGACCTGGGCGATCGTTCAGTCAACTCGCCATATGCCGGCAACGCAACCATCACCATCCCGGGCTACCTGGACCACTTCAAGCAGGACGAAGAGGGCAACCTGCGCCGTGCCGCGATCTCCCGTGCCATTGACCGCCAGCTGATCATCGACAAGGTGTACCAGGGTGGCAAGGTCAAGGCCGATGACTTCACCGCACCAGTGCTCGAAGGCTACAGCGCCGACGTTCCAGGCAGCGAAGTCCTCGACTTCGACGGGGCTGAAGCCAAGAAGCTGTGGGAACAGGCTGATGAAATCAGCAAGTGGGAGTCCGGCGATGAATTCTCTGTCGGCTACAACGTTGATGGCGCGGGCAACAAGGAATACGTCGAAGCTGTCGTCAACCAGCTGAAGAGCAACCTGGGCATCAACGCAGTGGCTCAGCCATTCTCTTCATTCAAGGAATTGCGCGAGAAGGTCACCAGCTACAAGATGACCGGTGCATTCCGTACCGGTTGGCAGGCCGACTACCCGTCGCTGTACAACTTCCTTGGTCCACTATTTGGCACCGGGGCCGGTTCGAATGACGGCAAGTACTCCAGCAAGGAATTCGATGACAAGCTGGCCGAAGGCCTGTCTGCCACGGATCCGGCCGAGGGTGCAAAGATCTTCAACGAAGCACAGGAGATCCTGTTCAAGGATTTGCCGGCCATCCCGCTGTGGTACCAAGCAGTCCAGGGTGGTTGGAGCGAAAACGTTGATAACGTCGAGTTCGGGTGGAACGGTGTTCCTATGTACCAGCAAATCACTGGCAAATAAGTTTCCTTCAGCATTCGGCCTAATCAGAGCGAATAGAAGCTGAAAACTCGTCAAGGGAGATCCGAGCAGCTCAGGGTCTCCCTTTGGCGTGTCCGTCCTGCCTCGCAAAAATAAACGTCGATTACTTTATCGACGGAAAGAGGATAAAAATGGCCTTGTGCCCTCATGTGTCTCGAGGTGAGATGCAAGCATGTTAAGTTTTACCCTGAAGAGAATCGCGCAGCTGATCCCGGTGTTTATCGGTGCTACTTTGCTGGTGTACTTCTTGGTTTTCGCGACTCCCGGTGACCCAATCGCGGCACTCTCCGGCGGCAAGCCAATGAGTGATGCCACCAAAGCGGCCCTAACTGCGCAATACAACTTGGATAAGCCTTTTTGGGTCCAATACGGCCTGTACTTGAAGAACCTGGTGACTTTGGACCTGGGAACTTCATTCTCGGGCCAAGAAGTCAAGGAGATGCTCGCACGAGCATTCCCTGTCACTGCACGCCTGGCGATACTGGCGTTGCTGATCGAATCTGTCTTCGGCATCATCTTCGGCGTCATCGCCGGCATGCGCAAGGGCAAATTGTTCGACTCGACCGTCCTGATCGCATCGCTGCTGGTCATCGCAGTTCCAACCTTCGTACTGGGCTTCTTGCTCCAGTACGTGGTCGGAGTCAAGCTCGAATGGGCAAAGCCAACCGTTTCCGGTTCGGCAACCTGGGGCGAACTGATCCTGCCGGCCTTGGTCCTGGGACTCGTTTCTCTGGCTTACGTTTTGCGACTGACGCGTACCTCCATCATTGAGAACAAAACCGCTGACTATGTGCGCACCGCAACTGCCAAGGGCCTGAGCCGCAACCGCGTTGTCACCGTGCACATCTTGCGCAACTCGCTGATTCCAGTCGTGACCTACCTTGGCGCCGACTTGGGCGCACTCATGGGCGGCGCCATTGTTACCGAGGGTATCTTCAATGTCCCCGGTGTCGGCCACTTGCTCTACCAGGCAATCCAGAAGGGCGAAACCCCGACGGTGGTTGCCGTTGTAGGCGTCTTGGTGATCGTCTTCGTGATCGCCAACCTGATCGTGGATATGCTGTACGCACTGCTTGACCCAAGGATCCGTTATGCCTGAGAACCAGAACTTTAATCCCGAAGACGGCCTTCCCATCCGAAACACCCGTGCCGGCAAAGTTTCTAAGTACAAAATTGAGCACTACGTGGCCCCATTGGAGGAGACTCCGCTGCAGGCGGTGGATTCTGTCAAGGAAACCGGCAAGCCATTGTCCATGTGGGCTGAAGCATGGCGTTCACTGCGCAAGCAGCCGCTGTTCATCATCTCCACGCTTCTGATCATCGCCGTCATGGTTGTAGCTGCGTTCCCGCAGCTGTTCACGTCCATTGATCCGACTGGCAACCAGGCATGCTTGCTGGAAAATTCCAATGAGCCAGCACGCCAGGGACATATCATGGGCTTCAACCTGCAGGGTTGCGACATCTACGCCCGTACGATCTACGGCACGCGTGCTTCGCTGCTCGTAGGCGTATTCACTACCCTCATCGTGGTGCTGCTCGGCGGTGCCATTGGCGCGCTGGCAGGCTACTACGGCGGCTGGATCGACACCATCCTGGCTCGTCTGGGCGATATCTTCTTCGCGCTGCCGCTGATCCTCGGAGCCATCATCGTGATGCAGCTTCCTGCCTTCCGTGAAAACCGAAGCGTTTGGACGGTTATCATCACCCTTGCGATCTTCGGCTGGCCGCAGCTGGCACGCATTACCCGCGGCGCAGTGATCGAGGCCCGCAACGCGGACTTCGTGAAGGCCTCTCGCGCGTTGGGCCTGTCCAAGTTCAGCGCTTTGGTCAAGCACGTCATCCCGAACTCGTTGGCACCGATCATTGTTGTTGCCACGGTGAACCTCGGCGTATACATCGTTGCCGAGGCCACGCTGTCCTTCCTGGGCGTCGGGCTTCCGCCAGACGTCATGAGCTGGGGCAACGATATTTCCTCCGCACGTACCCAGCTGCGCAATAACCCGACCATGCTGATGTGGCCAGCACTGTTCCTTTCGGTAACGGTATTGAGCTTCATCATGCTCGGCGATGCAGTGCGCGACGCACTGGATCCGAAGGCCCGGAAGGGAGCCTAAGCAATGACTCAGAGTGCAACTCCCAAGCCTCTGCTGGAAGTCAAGGACCTGGCGATCACTTTCTCCACTCCTGACGGTCCAGTGCACGCAGTGCGCGACGCCAACTTCACCGTGATGCCCGGGGAAACCGTGGCCATCGTGGGCGAGTCCGGTTCCGGCAAGTCAACTTCGGCACTGGCTGCTATCGGCCTGTTGGCCGGCAACGGCAAGGTCTCATCCGGCCAGATTCTTTTTGACGGCGAGGACATCGCCCAAGCGAGCGAAAAGCGATTCGTAGAGCTGCGCGGCAACCATATTGGCATGGTTCCGCAGGATCCGATGTCCAACTTGAACCCGGTCTGGAAGATCGGGTTCCAGGTCAAGGAAACCCTGAAAGCCAACGGCTTGGCGGGGGATAACCCGAACAAGCGTGTAGCCCAGGTCTTGGCCGATGCAGGTTTGCCCGATCCGGAGACGCGTGCGAGGCAGTACCCGCACGAATTCTCCGGTGGCATGCGTCAGCGTGCGCTGATCGCCATTGGCCTGGCCTGCCGCCCGCGCCTGCTGATTGCCGATGAGCCAACCAGCGCACTGGACGTCACCGTGCAGCAGCAGATCCTGGACCATCTGGACACCATGACTAGTGAACTGGGCACCGCCGTGCTGCTGATTACCCACGACCTGGGCTTGGCAGCAGAGCGTGCCGAGAAGGTCGTCGTGATGTACAAGGGGCGTGTCGTCGAATATGGCCCAGCGCTGGAGATTCTGCGCAACCCCAAGCACCCGTACACCCAGCGCCTGATCAACTCGGCTCCATCGTTGTCAGCACAGCGTGGAGACAAGCACGAGGCGATTGTTGATGAGGTAATTCCGGGCAAGGCCGAGCCGCTGCTGAAGGTCAGCAACCTGACGAAGGTCTTCGATATCCGCAAGGGGTTCGGCAAGAAGGAGAAGTTCACCGCGGTGGACAACGTGTCCTTCGAGATCCCCAAGGGCACCACCACCGCCGTGGTAGGCGAGTCCGGTTCCGGCAAGTCCACCATCGCCCAGATGGTGCTCAACCTGTTGGACAAGACCGAGGGCGAGATCATCTTTGATGGCGAACAGATTGGCAACCTGAGCGAGAAGCACTTGTTCAAGTACCGCCGACGTGTCCAGCCGATTTTCCAGGATCCGTACGGATCCTTGGATCCGATGTACTCGATATTCCGAACCATCGAAGAACCACTGCGCATTCACGGTATTGGTAACGCGGCATCACGGGAGAAGAAGGTCAAGGAACTGCTGGATCAGGTTTCCATGCCGGCATCCACCATGCACCGCTTCCCGAACGAGCTGTCCGGCGGACAGCGCCAGCGCATCGCGATCGCGCGTGCTCTGGCCTTGCAGCCGGAAATGATCGTTTGCGATGAGGCTGTTTCGGCGTTGGACGTGCTGGTGCAGGCCCAGGTGCTTGAGCTGCTTGATGAGCTGCAACGCGAAATGGGCCTTACCTACCTGTTCATTACCCACGACCTGGCTGTAGTCCGCCAGATCGCGGACAACGTATGCGTGATGGAACACGGAAAGATCGTCGAACAGGGAACGACGGACGAGATTTTCGATGCGCCAAAGAGTGCATATACCCGCAACCTGCTGGCTGCGATCCCTGGAGCTTCGCTGATCTAGCAGCTCGGAAATCCGCTGAATGGGACGGTGAAACCGTAAGGTTTCACCGTCCCATTCTGCGCTTAACCTGAGCTCAAGCAACGTCATATTCAACGAATATTTCAGATTTAATCAATCTGAAACAAACGTTGCAAAAATGTTATAAATCACTCCGCGAGTCAACATGCACGAAACAGTTGCCCGATTGATTTTTCCCAATCTGAAAGAAATCCTTGAAATCTCGGGGATGTGAGCTGGATCTCGTAAACCCGCGGGTAACAAGCGCGTTGCGAATGACTCTCAGGGGGAGGACTGCAGCAATATCTGAAGCGCTTCTTTCTATATCCAAGCCAGAAAATTCGGGTTAGTCTATTGCTCAATGGACTGATCATGTGATCTGGTCCACATTGGATCCCCCGATCCAGCACTCGTATCGTTCAAGAACTCAAGGAGGCGAAATGCGGTTTCAGCGCGTTTCGAAAGCAGTAGCTGTAGGCGCAGCACTGGCCCTGGCCCTTTCGGCTTGTGCACCAGGCGGCGGAGACACAGGCGCCGATGCATCAAAGGATGCTGGCGCAGGTGGCGGCAACGGTTCGGCAGAAGCAGCAAACAGCGGCAAAGCCGATCTGGGTGATATCAAGACTGCCGAAGACAATATCAACGTCACCGTAGGTGCCCCGGAATTCCTGAGCTACAACGGCTTTACTCCGAACACCTATTCCACCTACAACTCGGCCATCGTGGACCGGATGTTCGCTGGGTTCAGCTACTTCGGTACTGACGGCACGCTGTACCCCAACGAGGCCTTGGGCAGCTATGAGAAGGTGAGCGACGATCCGCTCACCATCAAGTACACCATCAATGAAGAAGCCAAATGGTCCGATGGCACGCCGATCACCGTAGCCGACTCCGTGCTGGCATGGGCAGTGCAGAACCTGAACCTCAACGAAGGTTCCAAGGACAAGCCGCTGTTCAACTCGGTCTCAGTTGATCTCGGCGACACTGTTCCAGCTGGTCCGCAGGGCGACTGGGATGGCAAGGAATTCACTGTTGAATTCGCCGAGCCTGATCCGGACTGGGCCCTCCAGTCCTGGATGCTCCACCCAGCACATGTGGTGGCCGAAGAGTCGGGCATGAGCACCGAAGAGCTCGTCAAAGCCATTCTCGCTGGGGAATCCGACAAGCTGAAGAAGGCTGCCGATTTCTGGAACGAAGGCTGGATGACTGACCCGGGCAAGCTGCCCGATGAGAAGATCTCGCCTGTATCCGGCCCCTACAAGCTGGGTAGCTGGAAAGCTGGAGAGTCCGTAACCCTGGTTGCCAACGAGAACTACTATGGCCCCGCGCCTGCAACCAAGGAACTGACCTTCCGCTTCCTTGAAGACGCAAGCATGGTCCAGGCATTGCAGAATAAAGACGTTGACGTCATTAACCCGCAGCCCACCGTTGATACGCTCGCGCAGCTGGAGAATCTTGGCGACGCTGTAGCAATCCAGAAGGGCGACACCCTGACCTGGGAGCACCTTGACTTCAACTTCGCCAAGGGCAACGAAATGACCAATCTGGAACTGCGCAAGGCCTTTGCCATGTGTGTTCCACGTCAGCAGATTGTTGACAACCTGATCAAGCCGCTGAACCCTGACGCCATCGTGATGAACTCCCGCGAAGTCTTCCCGTTCCAGGATAACTACCAGGAAGTAGTGGAAGCATCCTACGACGGCCGCTACGACCAGGTTGATATCGAAGGCGCCAAGAAGATCCTCGAAGAGCAGGACGCTGTGGGTACCGAAGTACGCATCGGCTACTCGGCACCTAATGAACGCCGCGCCAACCAGGTCTCGGCCATCAAGTCCTCCTGCGATGAAGCGGGCTTCAAGATCGAGGACACCGGTTCGGCTGACTTCTTCTCGCCAAACGGTGCGCAAGACCGTGGCGACTACGAAGTAGCACTGTTCGCTTGGGCAGGTTCCGGCCAGATCAGTTCCGGCCAGAACATCTACGCCACCGGCAAGCCGCAGAACTTCGGCCAGTACTCGAACGCTGAAGTCGATGCAGCATGGGCGACCCTGGCAAGCTCGCTGGACCCGGCTGTCCATGCCGAGCAGACCAAGAAGATCGAGAAGCTGTTGTGGGATGACCTGTTCGGCATCCCGGTATTCGCCCACCCAGGCTTGAGCGCCTCGGGTTCGGATATCCAAAATGTCCGTCACACCGCAACGCAGGACCAGATCGTCTGGAACGCCGAGCAGTGGGTACGTGCTGAGTAATTGCCCCTAGGCAACGTACTTGCACAATGTGAGTGAGCACATGTGGGGCCCGATCAAAAATCGGGCCCCGCAGTGTGTTCAAAGGTCCCCAACCTCAAGGGCCGGCTCACTTCCGTGAGATGAAAGTAGGACATTAGAACCGTGTGGAAATTTATCGCCAAGAGACTAGGCTCAGCACTTGCCGTGCTGTTCGCCGCATCGCTCTTGCTCTACGTACTGGTAATCAATTCAGGTGACCCGCTCAAGGACCTCCGCGAAAGCAACGCGGATAACCGCGAGTACTTGATGGCCCAGCGTGTGGAATACATGAACCTGGATGCACCCTGGTACGGACGCTACTGGGACTGGCTGACCGGCGCCAGCAAATGCCTGATTGGCCAATGCGACCTGGGACAGAATATCAACGGCGTAGAGGTCTCCGGCTTGCTGGCCAACGCCGCATCGTCCACCTTGCGGCTGGTAGTGCTCGCTACGGTGATCGCCGCGGTTCTGGGTATCGCCATTGGCGTTTTGACTGCAATCCGCCAGTACTCCGGCCTGGATTACATCGTTACCTTCATGACCTTCCTCTTCTTCTCGCTTCCCGTCTTCTGGGCAGCTGTGCTGCTCAAGGAGTACCTGGCGATCAGCTACAACGACTGGCTGGCGGATCCGCAGATATCCCTGGGGTCATCCATAGCCATAGGCATCGTCGTCGGACTCGTCCTGCAGATGTTCCTCGGGGGCTCCTTGAAGCGCCGTGGCATCACCTTCATAGCTGCCGCTGTTTTCGTCCCGCTGATGCTGCAGTACAGCATTTGGCTGAATTTCTACCGCTACCCGCAAATGGGCCCCGCAATCATCATCGTGCTGACGGCACTCGTGGCCTTGAGCGCCACTGCCATGAGCGTTGGCCTGAAGGAAAAGCGCGTGCTGTACCCGGCGCTGATTACCGTCGTGCTGGTCTTGGCCATGTACTACGCGACCTTCTACATGCTGCTGGAACCAAACGCATGGATCCTCTTGTTCGGATTGGTCCTCGCGGTAGCGATTCCGGCAGTAGTCGGGCGCTTCATGGGCGGCCGCTTGCGCAAAGCAGCGATGTCCGTCTCCGTAGCCACCGGTGTTGTAGGCGCAGGACTGACCGTTGTCGATCACATGTTCCGCGCTTGGCCTGGTTTCCTGGACGTCAAGGGACGCCCCATCGCGACCATCGGGTCGTCCACTGCTAACCTCGAAGGCGGTTTCTGGGATCACTTCCTGGATAACGGCACCCAGTTGCTGATGCCGACCATCCTGCTTGCAGTGATTTCTTTGGCTAGCTATTCGCGCTACACGCGTTCTTCCATGCTCGAAGTGCAGCGCCAGGACTACATTCGCACCGCCCGTTCCAAGGGATTGAGCGAACGCACCGTGATTTTCCGGCACGCGTTCCGCAACGCGATGATCCCCATCGCCACCATTGCAGCCTTCGACTTCGCCGGCCTGATCGGCGGTGCCGTGATCACCGAGCGCGTCTTCGGCTGGAAGGGCATGGGCGAAATGTTCGCAACCGGCCTGGATCATGTCGACCCGGCACCTGTGATGGCGTTCTTCCTGGTTACCGGTACCGCCGCAATCATTTTCAACTTGCTGGCGGATATCGTTTACGCCCTGCTTGACCCACGAATCCGAGTCTAGGAGGCATGGACCAATGAACATCCTTCATGCCTGCAACCCTAAGGACCAGCGATGAGCACCCCGAACAAGAACTTGAACGAGAACGAGCCGCAGAACCTGAATTCCGTGGCCGAGGTGGAAGACGCCAAGCTGGCCCAAATCCACGAAAAGCCGAAGAGCCAGGGACGCATTGTTCTCGAGCGCTTCGTCAGCCACAAGCCGGCGATGATTTCCGCGGTGATCCTGGTCGTCATCACCGTTTTCGCTTTCAGCTCCATTGGCTGGGGACCGATCCCCGGCTGGTGGGGACAGAACTTCTACCACGCTGGTGCCGTTGTGGATGGCGGCAAACCGACCTTGAGCCTGGTCCCCGCCTGGCTCGGCGGCGAAGGCATCCGCATCGGCGAGCACCCCTTCGGGCAGGACTCGGTCGGCAAGGACTACTTCGCCCTGGTCATGAACGGCACGCAGAAGTCCATCATTATCGGCGTTGTGGTTGGCTTGGTCGCCACTGTCCTGGGAACCGTCATCGGTGCTGTTGCCGGCTACTTCCGCGGATGGGTCGACGAAATCCTGATGCGCATCACTGACCTGTTCATCGTGATCCCATTGCTGGTCCTGGCCGCTGTTCTGGGCAAGATGGCTGGTGCATCCACCGGTTCCATCATCATCCTGGCCCTCGTGCTCGGCCTGGTGACCTGGACCGGCTTGGCCCGACTGGTGCGCGGTGAAATCCTTTCGCTGCGCGAACGCGAATACGTTGCTGCCGCCCAGGCCATGGGTTCGAAGACCAGCCGCGTGATCTTCAAGCACCTGATCCCCAACACCATGGGTGTGATCATCGTGAACGCAACCTTCGCGATCGCTGGCGCGATCCTGCTGGAGTCCTCGCTGTCCTACCTGGGCTTCGGCGTGAAGGCTCCAGAATCCTCGCTGGGCCTGCTGATCAGCCAGTACCAGAACGCCTTCACCACCCGCCCGTATTTGTTCTGGTGGCCAGGCATGATCATCGTTACCATCGCCCTGTCGGTGAACTTCTTGGGTGACGGCTTGCGCGATGCGTTCGACCCGCGCCAAATCGGAAAGAAGCGCCGCCGCCGCGCCGGCCTGTTCGCCCTTCCAACCCGCAAGGAGAAGCCATGAGCCACGCAGCACCAATGAACGAACAAGGCTCAGACGGCTACGCGCTGAGCTTCACCGACCTCAACGTCGTCTTCGCCACCGGTGGTGCAGACGTCCACGCAGTCAAGGGCTTGTCCTTGACCGTCCGCCCCGGGCAGGTCGTGGCGCTGGTTGGCGAGTCCGGTTCCGGCAAGTCCGTCACCTCAACTGCGGCGATGGGCCTGCTGCCGGAAAACGCCAATGTCTCAGGTGCCGCCAAGGTCGGCAACGTCAACGTGGTTGGCCTGGACGAAGGCAAGCTGCGCAAGATGCGTGCCACCGACATCGCGATGGTCTTCCAGGAGCCCATGACTGCGCTGAACCCGGTGCTGACCATTGAGCGGCAGTTGACTGAAGCGCTGGAACTGCACGACATCGCCTATGGCAAGGAAGCAACCGACCGGGCCATCGAGCTGCTGGACATGGTGGGCATCCCGGATCCCGCCAAGCGCGTCAAGCAGTACCCGCACCAGTTTTCCGGCGGCCAGCGCCAGCGTATCGTCATTGCCATGGCGATATCCTGCGATCCCAAGGTGATCATCGCCGATGAGCCAACCACCGCACTGGATGTAACGGTGCAGGCAGAAATTCTCGATCTGCTGCGCGAGCTGAAGGATCGACTGAATACCGGCATCTTGCTGATCACCCACAACATGGGTGTTGTCGCGGATATGGCCGATGAAGTGGCCGTGATGTTCCAGGGCAACCTCGTCGAGACCGGCACCGTGGAGCAAGTTCTGCTGCGCCCGGAACATCCATACACCCAGCGCCTGCTGGCCGCGGTACCGCGCTTGTCTGCTCCGGCTGTTACTACTGCGACGCCCCCGCACAGCTCCGAAACTGCGCCTCCAGGACGCGAGCTGGTGCTGGAAGCCAAGGACCTCGTGCTGGAATACGACATGCGGGGAAAGATCTTCCGCGCCGTGGAAGAGGTGAGCTTCGATATTGCCAAGGGCGAAGTCCTAGGCATTGTGGGCGAGTCCGGCTCTGGCAAATCCACCATCGCCAAGGCGGTGCTCGGCTTGTTGCCTGTGGCTAGCGGCACCTTGTCGGTCCAGGGCCATGATCTGCCGAAACTTTCCCCGAAGGAAGCCCGTGCCGTTCGCAAGAAAATCGGCGTCATCTTCCAGGACCCGGCAGCATCCTTGAACCCGCGTTTCCCTATTGGCGATTGCATCACCGAACCAATGGTGGTTCACAAGGTTGGCAGCAAAGCAGGGCGCATCAAGCGTGCTGAAGAACTGCTCGATGCGGTGAAGCTGCCGCGCAACGTGATCAACCGATACCCCCACGAGCTCTCAGGCGGCCAGCGTCAACGTGTTTGCATTGCTCGCGCGTTGACCTTGAACCCCGAGCTGCTGATTGCCGATGAGCCAACTAGTGCTTTGGATGTTTCGGTTCAGGCAGTCGTATTGGAAATGCTGCAGGACCTGCAACGGGACTTCAACTTCGCGTGCCTCTTTGTCAGCCATGATCTGGCTGTCGTTGACATGCTGGCTGATGCGGTCGTAGTGATGCAGTCAGGCAGGGCGGTTGAGCAGGGCATGGTGGATACCGTGCTGCATGCCCCAACGCACGACTACACCAAACGCCTGTTGGCCGCGGCTCCGGTGCCGGATCCGCATGAGCAGGCAGTACGCCGTGAGGCTTGGCGCTTGCTGAACAGCACGAAGTAGATGCTGAGCTGAACGACGAATAAGGGGGCTCGTTTCCAGATCTTTCACTGGAAGCGGGCCCCTTCCGTCTGCCCGGGAGAGCTGGACATGGCGAAAGCCGATTCCCCGGATCCGGCCTCGGTCCGGGAAAGCGATACAAGTACTTGCGGGCCTACGAGCAGGTGCTGGGCGGCGGAACTTGGACCAGCTGAACGAGAGGGAATGCCTCGGGCTCAACACTCATCGCTGCAGGAATCACAGGATGACCCGCACTGGCGTTCTTGCACGGATCGTGCAGCAGAAAACCAGCTCGGACGGAACCCGCAGACGCCTGCCTGGGGCTTTGCGCCGGGCGCGGGACGATGCTGATCCAGGAAAGGACCAAGGGAACCTCGGCGGTAGAGGCCCGTTAATAGGCAAAAGCTGGCTCTCTGCCGAGAGCCAGCTTTTGCCTATCTTTTGGAGTCTAGTCCAGCTGCATGACGTTTTCGGTAACGACCTCTGCGCGGGCGTTGGAGAAGATCTGCTCGGTGCCAACGGTCTTGAACCCTCGGCGTTCCAGGACCTTGATGGAACCTAGATTGTCCTGGACCACATGCGCGGTCAATGGGCGCTTGGTGTATTCGGCGAGGAAGGTGTCTACCGCGCTGGTGGTCAGTCCCTTGCCCCAGTACTTGGTCGAAGTCCAGAAATTGATCTCTGGTACTTCGCCGTCGAAGACCAGAATGGATCCAACGACTTCGCCCTCATGCTCGATGGTGCGAACCAGAACATTCGGATCGTTCAGAATCGAGTTCCAGTGGTGGTCGAATACCGCGCGGTCGGCTGGGTTACGCGCTTGATAAGCGGCCATGAGGTTCGCCTCGGGTTCTTGCTGATGAGCGAAGAATGCATCCAAGTCGGAAGGGCGGACTTCTCGTAGCTGCACGATAAAGGCCTTTCAATCGTGTGGGTCAGCGTGCCGGTATTGGCACACCAGTGAACAATGGCTTGAAACCTACACTACCGGGGAAGTGAGTGCGGCGAGTGCCATGTTGGACAATAACGGCTTCAGGCCGGACTTTTTAGTCCTCGGCGAGTGGGCGGAATGAGCAGTCGAGTTCAGCAAGCCGAAGACGGCGTGCGCGCGGAATCTGTGCGACTGCTTGCTTCCGGTGGGATGCAATTTGGCCAGTTCCGTAGTCCAAAGCCCGATATAGGAGTTCTGGAGTTTGCGGACTAATGCCAGTTCGGCCTTCGGGAGCGATTTCAAATCACGGTCCTGGACCTGCAAAATGTCCGGGCGGGACAGCGAGAAGTCAGTGTGGAAATCAACCAGACGCGAAAGCACCTCCAGGGGAGTGCCGCCGGCTTCCGTGGCCGTGCAGCCCCCGGCATAGATATCTTTGGACATATCTACTAGCAGAGCGATAAGCACTGCCTGCTTGCCGGCGAAATGCCGGTACACGGCCGGACCGGATATGCCGCAGGCAGCGCCCAGATCCTCCAGCGAAACACCCGCGTAGCCATTCAAGGCGAACAGTCGAGTGGCTTCGCGCAAGAGTGCTTCTCGTCGTTCAGCTTTGGCGCGCTCACGCTCTGTTGGTTCATTGAGCGACTGGTATTTGCTCGCCAACACAATCAACTCCTTACGTTTGCCAAGCCTCGGTCTGGACAAGTGTGACCGCTGCCACTAATGTCAAAAATGTAGCTGTTTACCCACCCGTAGGCAGCAACCAGTTAATAAATATTAACCATACGCGTCGCGGCGTGTGCTTCCAAGAAACTCACGCACCTGGCGCAGAACATGACCGCCACCGGTTTATGCACATCCCGCAGCCGATGCCGGTTCGTCCCTCAACGAAGAGAGAGCCTGATGATTGATCTCGAACTCGACGACCAGTATCAAGACCTGGTCGACATGGTCCGCGAATTCGCCCAGGAAGTCGTAGCCCCGCAGAGCGCGCAGAACGATGCCAACCATGCGTTCCCCTATGACATCGTCAAGCAAATGGGGCAGATGGGTCTCTTCGGGCTGCCAGTCTCCGAAGAATACGGCGGTTCCGGCGGCGACTACTTCCACCTCGCGCTGGCGCTCGAAGAACTGGGCAAGGTAGACCAGTCGGTAGCCATCACTCTCGAAGCCGGCGTCTCCCTGGGCGCGATGCCGATCTACCGCTTTGGCAGCGAGGGCCAGAAGCAGAAGTGGCTGCCAGCCCTGGCCGCCGGCGAACGCTTGGCCGGTTTTGGCCTGACCGAACCCGGTGCAGGCTCCGACGCCTCAGCTTCCTTGACCAAAGCGAAACTGGAAAATGGCGAATGGGTTATCGATGGCGCCAAAGAATTCATAACCAACTCCGGTACCGACATCACTTCTCTCGTCACGGCCACCGCTGTCACCGGTGTCGACGAAGCAACCGGCAAGAAGGAAATCTCGGCAATCATCGTGCCGACGGGAACCGAAGGATTCACCGCGGAGAAGGCCTACGACAAGGTGGGTTGGCGTGCCAGTGACACCCATCCGCTGAGCTTCAGCAGCGTGCGAGTTCCGGAGGAGAACCTGCTTGGCGAGCGCGGACGCGGATACGCCTACTTCTTGGAAATTCTCGATGAGGGACGTATCGCCATCGCGGCGTTGGCCACCGGAGCCGCCCAGGGTTGCCTCGACGAGGCGGTGAAGTATGCCAAGACACGGACTTCCTTCGGCCAGGCCATCGGCCAGTACCAAGGCATCTCCTTCATGGTCGCTCGCATGGCTTCGCGCGCCCACACGGCCCGTCTGGCCTACTACGCGGCGGCGGCGAAGGTGCTCGCCGGCAAGGACTTCAAGATCGAAGCCGCGCATGCCAAGCTGATTGCCAGCGAAGCGGCGATGGATAACGCCCGTGATGCTACCCAGATCTTTGGCGGCTACGGATTCATGAATGAGTCATTGGTTGCACGGCACTACCGCGATTCGAAGATCCTGGAAATCGGCGAAGGAACCACGCAGGTCCAGCAGATGCTCATTGCCCGCAGCTTAGGTCTCTGATTCTTGCCAGAGGGGGCGCTGCATCCTGATTTTGGGGTGTGGCGCTCTTTGGGCGCTCACAGTAAAACGAACCATAATGGGTAGGGTGAGCTCCCAGAAAACTTTCATTCCAGCCGGACATCCCCGTCGCGTCAGCCTGATCGGTTCCACCGGTTCCATCGGCACGCAGGGACTGGACGTCATCGAAAACGCATCCGGGCAATTCTCCGTGGCAGCGCTGTCCGGTGGGTACAACCTTGGATTACTGGCTCGCCAGGCAATTAAGCACCGCCCTGCGCTCGTTGGCAGCGCCGTGGAATCCAAGGAGGAGCTTGCAGCGGCCATTAAGCGAGCCGCAGAAGATGCATCGGTAACCGGATACACTCCCGAGCTGGTGGCCGGCGCGCATGCGGCAACCGAGGTTGCCGCTTTCGCCGAGGCCGACGTGGTGCTCAATGGCATCACCGGTGCCATTGGCCTAGCCCCGACCATTGCTGCCTTGGAAGCCGGCCACCTGCTGGCACTGGCCAATAAGGAATCCCTGATCATCGGAGGCCAGGTAGTCAAGCGGATCGCGGCACCAGGCCAGATCTCGCCCGTTGATTCCGAGCACTCCGCCCTCGCCCAGGCCCTGCGCTCTGGCGCGCCCGAGGAAGTGGCCAAGCTGCTGGTGACTGCCTCTGGCGGTCCATTCTTCGGCTACAGCCATGAGCAGCTGCGTGATGTCACCCCCGCCCAGGCGCTGGCTCATCCAACCTGGGACATGGGACGCATGGTCACCACCAACTCGGCCACCATGGTCAACAAGGCTTTGGAAGTCATCGAAGCCCACCTGCTGTTCGACGTGCCACTGGAAAAGATCGAGCCTGTGGTGCATCGCCAGTCAATCATTCACTCGATGGTGGAGTTCATCGACGGTTCGGTGATCGCCCAGGCATCGCCGCCGGATATGCGCCTGCCGATCGCTTTGGGCATTAATTGGCCGCATCGGGTTGCCGGTGCCGCGAAGGCTTGCGATTTCTCCACCGCAGCAAGCTGGACCTTCGAACCACTGGATGAGGAGGTCTTCAGCGCTGTAAAGCTTGCCAAGCAGGCCGCAGCGTCGTCGGGAACGCATATGGCTGTCTATAACGCCGCCAACGAAATTGCAGTGGATGCCTTCCATGATGGAAAGATCCGCTTCACCGACATCGTTGAGACCGTGGAACGGGCCTTGGACGAGTACACCCCGATGAGCGCAGCGCTATCGGTCGAAACAGTGCTGGAAACAGACCGCTGGGCCCGCGCCCATGCAACGAAGATCATCGAGGCCAAAGCATGAGTGCATTGCTGTTCATCGGCGGCGTCCTATTCATGGTGGTAGCCGTCGGGCTGTCCATTGCGCTGCATGAAATCGGGCACCTGGTACCCGCGAAACTGTTCAAGCTGCGCGTTCCGCAGTACATGATCGGTTTCGGCAAAACGCTGGTTTCCTTCAAGCGTGGCGAAACGCAATACGGCATCAAGGCCCTGCCCCTGGGCGGCTACATCTCGATGGTGGGCATGTACCCGCCACGCGACCAGGTCGTCTCGGATGCTTCCGGGAAGAAGCCGAATCTCTTCCAGAAGGTCTTCGGACAGATGGTGGATGACGCACGCTCGCAGGCCAACGAGAACGTGCTGCCCAGCGATGAAGGCCGGCTGTTCTACCAGCTGCCGATCTACAAGCGCGTCATCATCATGCTCGGTGGCCCAATCATGAACCTGGTCATCGGGTTCGTGGTGATCGGCATCGTGCTGACCAGCTTCGGCCAGGCTACGCCAACCACCACAGTCTCCGAGGTGTACCAGTGCATTGCCAGCGCACAGAACGCAGAGCAGGCCGAATGCACCGACAAGGATGTCCCAGCGCCGGCTTACGAGGCAGGCCTCCTGCCAGGGGACACGATCACCGCCGTAAACGGCACCGCTGTTGCGGAAGCTGAATGGAATAAGCTCACCGATGTCATCCGCGATCATCCAGGAGAACCCATCACCCTGGACTATGCCCGCGACGGGCAGATTCGCACCACCGAGCTGACTCCGTACCTGACCGAACGCCCGGCGACCGACGAAAATGGCTACGTGCTGCTCGATGAGCAGGGCGAATACATCATGACCAAGGTCGGTTTCGTCGGGATGGGCTCCTTGCAGCGGGACCTGACCCAGCCGCTGAGCGCGGTTCCCGGCGTGATCGGGGATCAGTTGCTGAGAATTGGCGATGTCATCCTGCACCTGCCCCAGCGCATGGTGGATGTCGCCCAAGCTGCTTTTGGCAGCGAGGAACGCGACCCGAATGGGCCGGTGTCCATCGTGGGCGTTGGGCGCATTGCCGGAGAGATCAGCGCGGAGGATTCCATCTCGGTAGCTGACAAATTCGCAACCTTGCTGTCATTGGTGGGCGGTTTGAACTTGGCCCTGTTCGCCTTCAACCTGATCCCGCTGCTGCCGCTGGATGGCGGCCACGTGGTGGGCGCGCTGTATGAGGGGCTGAAGCGCACAGTTGCCAGGATCTTCAGGATCAAGAAAGTACGGCCTGTGGACACGGTCAAGCTTTTGCCGCTGACTTATGTCGTGGTGGTAGCGATGCTGGTCATGGGCGGGCTCTTAATATATGCGGATATCTTCAAGCCGATACAGCTGTTCTAAGCAGGGAGAAATATGCTGTAGGCATGACTGTTTTTGCTGTTGAATACGCGTACGCCGAGAACTCCACCGAGCTGCGCAATGAACACCGTCCAGCACACCGCCAGTACCTTTGCGACTTCCTCGGCGAAGGTGCGGTACGCCTTCTTGCTTCGGGGCCGACTCCGGTCAACGACGGCGCGCTGTTGATCTTCGCGGCAGAATCGCAAGCTGCGCTGGACGAAGTGCTTTCCAATGATCCTTTCCAGAAGGTTGGCGGAATCGGCGCGGCCACCGTCACCGAATGGAACCCGGTAATTGGCCTGCTGGAGGATTTCGCGTCCTAGGCGATAGGTACCTTGCACCAGCCTCCGCTGTTCTTTTCCGAGAACAGCGGAGG
>NZ_JBLVOC010000027.1:139895-160764 GCF_053543575.1 Glutamicibacter sp. AGC84 | reverse complement strand
CTGGGGAGGCTGCCTGCATTAAACAGCTCGGATGGCGCAGACTGGTAGGGGAGAGGAAGTGGAAAACATCATGGATGTGCAGATCACGTCAACGCTGGCGATCCCTGCAGCCGAGCTGAACTGGCATTTCTCCCGTTCCTCGGGCCCCGGCGGGCAGCATGTGAATACCTCGGACTCACGGGTGGAACTCACCTGGGTAATTGGCGCTTCGCGGGCCTTGTCCGACTGGCAGCGTCAGCGCTTGCTGGCGAAGCTCGGACCTCGCTTGGTGGCCGGGGCCATCGTCGTGACTGCTTCCGAAGAGCGATCGCAATGGCGCAACCGCCAGCTCGCCCAAGAGAAGTTGGGGCGCATCGTGGAAAAAGCGCTGGCGCCGGATGCACCGGCACGCAAGGCAACGAAACCTACCCGCGGTTCTCACCGGCGCAGGCTGAGTGCCAAAGCTACTCGCTCAGCCACCAAGCAACTTCGCCGCAAACCAGGGATGGACTGATCCCAGCGATCAGCTACTGTGCTTCATGTCACTTTGCTGCACGGAATGGTTGGGGTGGGGAAACGGTTGAAAGTAGGTGAAGCGTCAGCTTTCTATTATTTTGCCTTTAGGAGAACACCCTATGACCACCAAGGTCCTCACCCTCGTCGGTTCCCTGCGCAACGGTTCGACCAACCAGCAGCTGGCCGAAGCCACTTCGCACAACGCACCTGAAGGCATGGAAGTTTCCGTGTTCAGCGGCTTGGAGAACATTCCTTTCTACAACGAGGACCACGACGTGGAAGGTGGCGTTCCTGCCGCCGCCCAGGCCCTGCGCGACGCAGCCGGTGACGCCGATGCGCTGATGCTGGTCACTCCTGAGTACAACGGCACCATGCCAGCTGTCTTGAAGAACGCCATTGACTGGCTGTCCCGCCCCTTCGGTGCCGGTGCGCTCAAGGACATGCCAACCGTGGTCGTTGGCACCGCTTTCGGACAGTACGGTGGCGTCTGGGCGCAGGACGAAGCGCGCAAGGCACTGAACATCGCCGGCGCCAACGTGCTGGAAAACGTCAAGCTGGCTATCCCTAACTCGGTAGTACGCTTCGCTGAACTGCACCCGAAGGATGACGCTGAAGTTGTCGAGCAGGTCTCTGGCGTGCTGAGCAGCATCAAGGAAATCGCCGAAGCCAACTAGGTTTTCACGATCCCCGGAAGCTCAATAGTGCAAGAAAGGCCACGGTAACCGTGGCCTTTCTCGCATGAGTACCCGCTCACCGCGATACGGTGACATACTTGGACTAGAGAAATACCCACAATCTATTCGGAGGCGTCCATTGACTTCGGTCAGCCTAGGCATGCCGGCAGGCCCACCGCCGGTACTCGCACCACGTCGCAAGACTCGCCAGTTCCAGGTTGGATCCGTAGGTGTCGGCTCCGACTCGCCGATTTCGGTTCAGTCGATGACTACCACCAAGACCCACGACATCAACGCCACCTTGCAGCAGATTGCCGAGCTGACCGCTGCCGGCTGCGACATCGTGCGTGTGGCCTGCCCAACGGATAAGGATGCGGAAGCGCTGAAGATCATTGCGATGAAGTCGCAGATCCCGGTGATCGCCGATATCCACTTCCAGCCAAAGTACGTCTACGCTGCCATCGAAGCAGGCTGTGGCGCGGTGCGCGTGAACCCCGGCAATATCCGCCAGTTCGATGACCAGGTCAAGGAAATCGCGCAGGCCGCCAAGGACCACGGCACCTCCATTCGCATCGGCGTCAATGCTGGCTCGCTGGATCGCCGCTTGCTGCAGAAGTACGGCAAGGCCACCCCTGAAGCGCTGGTTGAATCAGCTGTTTGGGAAGCTTCCCTGTTTGAAGAGCACGGATTCCATGACTTCAAGATCTCGGTAAAGCACAACGACCCGGTGATCATGGTCCGTGCCTACGAGATGCTGGCTGAACGCGGGGACTGGCCACTGCACCTGGGCGTGACCGAAGCCGGTCCAGCGTTCCAGGGCACCATCAAGTCCGCCACCGCTTTCGGTGCACTGCTCTCCAAGGGCATTGGCGACACCATCCGCGTATCGCTGTCCGCTCCACCGGTAGAAGAGGTGAAGGTCGGCAACCAGATTCTGGAATCGCTGAACCTGCGCCCCCGCAAGCTGGACATCGTTTCTTGCCCGTCCTGCGGTCGTGCCCAGGTGGATGTTTACACCTTGGCCGAGCAGGTTACCGCTGGGCTCGAAGGCATGAAGGCTCCATTGCGCGTGGCAGTAATGGGCTGCGTTGTCAACGGACCGGGCGAAGCCCGCGACGCTGACCTCGGCGTTGCCTCCGGCAATGGCAAGGGGCAGATCTTCGTTAAGGGCGAAGTCATCAAGACCGTCCCGGAAGATCAAATTGTTGAGACTTTGATTGAAGAAGCCAACCGTTTGGCAGCAGAAATGGGACTGGACAATGACGAGAATCCTTCCTCGGGTTCTCCCATGGTCTCCGTCAGCTAGAACTAGCCGCCGGAGCGTCGAGGGAGAGCCGCGCATCTTGGGCCGTCGTGATACGACAGCCCTCATTGAGCTGCTCGATCGCGACCCCGTCGCCAATATATTCACCCGTTCGCAGGTGAGCATCCACCGGTCAGCAGTCCCAGACGGGTTTGCGCACATCGTTGGCTTGGACGGCAGCGAAGGTCTTGAATCGGCATGCTGGGTGGGCGCTAATATGGCGCCCACCGCCATGCCGGAGTCCGATGCCCAGAAGTACGCCATGCATGCCATCGATTCCCGACAGCGATTCGCCTCGGTATTCGGTCCGGCAGAAACAGTTCTGGCCATGCATGACGTCTTGCGGGATGGTCCGCAAGAAATTTTTGATGTCCGGGAAAATCAGCCACTAATGGCCATCACCCAAATCCCGGAGGGAATTCGCCGCAACCGGATTCGGCCGGCTCAGGTTCAGGAATTCGACCTAGTCCTGCCTGCCAGCGCTGCCATGTTCGAAGAAGAGCTTGGATATTCGCCGTTGGAAAACGGTGGAAGCTTCTACCGCAACCGTGTACGCCAGTTAATTCGTGAGGGGCACACGCTCAAGGACTGCGACCAGCGCGGCAACGTGATTTTCAAGGCTGATTTAGGCACCGTCACCGACGAAGTAGTGCAAATCCAAGGTGTTTGGGTGAACCCGATGTATCGCGGCCAAGGCTTGGCTGCCGGCTACATGGCCTCCACGGTGGACTACGCGATGCAGTTCGCTCCTGTAGTGAGCCTGTACGTCAACGACTACAACACCGCTGCAATCAAGACTTATCAGCGCATCGGCTTTGAACAGGTCGGCACCTTCGCAACGATCCTGTTCTGAACAGCAATGGCACGGGCAACGTGGAAATCAACCGGTTCTGCTCTTGAGCCACCTGCAGCTACTTCGCCAGAAACAATTCCGCCTTACCGCGGATCTGGCTGGCTGCAAAGAATCCCGCAGGTGAAGGCGAAAACGAAGTTGATTGCGGATCCCGGTTCATCGTCAGTTGTGCAACGTTCTCATGACTAATACGGCGCTATAACGGGCCATTCGGTATTCGCGGCAGTCAGTGCTCCAGCTGCGCGGCCAATGAAGCCCGAGCATCGACAAATAAAGTCGCATGAACGACTGTTGCCGGAAGTTGAGCTTATCGCCGCGACCCACTTAGCCGCTATGAGTCCCCATTACCTGCTTTTCCTTTGTATCGCTGGCGAAGCTCGAGTGGCGGGAAACCTGTTTAGCATCCTTTGAGGACTTTCGCTTAGCTGCGGCAAACATCCATTTCTCCGGCTAATGGAGAGCAATCCATTCGCTTAATGACCCGGCAAGGGAAACGGGACCCAGGTGCTATGCAACTTGGGCTATTTCTTCTTCCGCTCAACGCGGGAGCAACAATGCCCATCGAATGATCATCAGTCTTCTAGACTCGAAAGTGTAAAAGTGATGGTGATGGGAAAATTTGTGGTTCAAGCCAATGGTACTAAAGCGTATTTGGGTGCTGCTATGTGCGCAGCAGTACTCCTCATTGGTGGGTGCAGTTCGCCAGAAGTCGAAACCGGTGCCTCGACGGTCGCCCCAGTCCAGCTCGACGACGGACAGCTGGAAAATCTGCTTGAGGATTTCGCCAAAGACGAAGAAAACTCCCAAGTCATCAACGACAAACAGCTACGCAAGAGCATTCCGCAAGCACAGGAGTGGATAGAGAACGTCCAAGTGAATCCCAGTAAATGCGGAGTTACCTTTGCTGAGCCGGTCGCAGATCAATTGCAGAGCGCCACGATGGGCGCCATCGAATTCGAGGACAGTTACCTAACTGTTGCAATCTACAAAGACCCTGAAGTTTTGCAAGCGCAATGGGTTGCCAAAACTGAGGCCAATGCTGATTGCTCGCGTTACACAGTCAAATTAGGCAATGAGACTCGCGCTTACCACATTGCAAAGCAGCCTATTGATTCTGCTGCAGGATTGGCCGACGGGTATGTAATTACCAGCAGTGATGGGTCGTCCACCAAACAGCAGCTCATCATTCGCTCCGCTAATTCGAACGTCCTGCTCGGCATTCAGCGTTCCACTTCTGCCGCGAACACCGCGAACGAAGTTGAAGAAGCATCCGGGATCCTCCAAGAACTCATGAACCGACTTACCCAGTAGTTCATTTCAAGACGCCATCGGTCTTCCGGTGGCAATTACGGAAAGCAATAGATGACTAAGCGTTTAGCCCTCTGGGCATTGCCATTGGCCACGACCATGATGCTGGCTGGATGTTCTTCGAATTCCGCGACAGAACCAGCGGAAACGGCTGTTTCGACGGCCCCGGCGGAAAGCAAGAAGACTTCTGCCTCGGGTGATGTGCTTAGTGCGGAGCAGGTAGAGTCCATTGCTTCCAAGCTTTTGGAAGGCGACAACGCAGTCCAGATAGTTGGCAATGAGCAGATGCAGAAGCAACTGGAAGTTGCCAAGAACGCTGAAACTCCCAGCGGAATCAAGCCGGAAAAGTGTGCCGAGATGAATGCCAAGTATTCAGTTACCGACTTGACGGCATCGGTATCCGCAACGGCGACCAGTTCCTCCGAATCCGTCGGCAAAGTCGTGCAGGTCTTCTCGTTGACCGACGAGGCCACCCGCAAGAACGTATCGGAGGCATTGACGCTGGATGATCTGGAGGGATGTGAAAAGGCCACTGTTGAGCTGGGCGGCGAGGAAATCGAAACTCAACGCCAGATCCTGCCGCTGGACGTCGAAGCGGATCAATCGTTGACCATGTCCACCCAGATGGATGCGGGTGGCGGACAGCTACTGACCTCGGTCGTTGTGCAGGCTCTGCAAGATGGCAATTTCGTGCTGGTTACCCTGCAGACCGGTTCGCAGCAACCAGCTGAACTGGCCGCACAGGCAGTGGAGCTGGCAGATCGGGCGTTCGCCGAAATCGAGGCGGCTCAGTAGCCGAACGGGCGGGGTATCCGTTTTATGGACTCTCCAACATCAGTTGGCCTTGCACTGAGGAGTGCAGAGCTCGTGGTTTAACAGCCAACATGCCTTTTCCTCGAAGCAGCGTACCCCCGAGTCATATTGGCCCCCTTGGCAGATGAACGATAAACCAACTGCTGGGACCTTGTTCCTGTGCGGTGCCTGCCGATTTCTCTTTGACTGGTGCTTTTCCTGGCAACGGGTGGCAAGCGACCAACCCTTGACCATTCAAGTGAAATTTGGTCTCTATTCCATTCGCTGCAACACTCTCTCATAGTCCTTTTATTTCCAACACATTGTGAAATACTGTGGATGGCTTATCATCACCAACGTGAGGAAATCACCATGAAGAAGCGTTCACTCTGGGTGCTGCCTGTAGCAGTTGCCCTTGCCTTGACCGGTTGCAGCTCGAATTCAGGGACCGAGGGCGCTGCTGGCTCTTCGGAGGCCCCTCAGGAGCAGGAAAGCGCGGGGGTGCCAGCGCTGACTGCTGAGCAAGCCGCTGCAGTTGCCAAAACCCTGGGTGGAGACGGACCGAATGTGCAGGTTCTGGATAGCGATGCGCTCAGCGGCTCATTGGAAAGCGCCAAGGGCCTGATCGATCAGATGGAGATCGAACCTGCGAAGTGCGCCGAGTTCGTCTCGCAGCAGGGGACCCAGGACCTGGACGGCGTCAACATGGCCGCAGCGATCGTCGTTGGCGAAACAGGCGAGAGCAACAGCTACTCCGTCGCTGGCTACGAGGATACTGCCAAGCTGGATGCAATCAAGGGCATGGTAGATGCCAAGGACCTGCAGGGCTGCGAGGACTTCTCGATGAGTGTTGCGGGCCAGAAAGTTTCTGCCTCGGCCAAGATCCTGGATGCTGAATCCGATGCGGACAAGACCATCGCAACCCACACTGCCATGACCATGAATGGCGAAGAGGTCCCAGGCGGTTCTTACCAGATTCAGGGCGTAGTCGGTGAAAATGTTGTGGCCGTTTCCCGCACCCAAACTGGCGAACAAGCTGATGGCGAGGCTGTGAAAGCACTCGTTGAGGAACTGAACAAGGCAGTTGAAGAGGTTAAGGCCACGGCCAAGTAGGCCTCCTTCAGCCGTTGACGGCTCTTCTGGTTCCAAGGGAATCAGAAGAGCCTTCACTTCTTTGCGCGGCAAGTGCTTCCCAATGATGCGCGAGTCATGGCATTCTCAATGGATGACCCTGGAACACGGTGCGCCACGCAAATCCATCGAGGCTGCCTTGACTGCGGGCGAGGATCCGACGCGCAAAGCCCGAAGCTTGAAGTCCCTGCATCAGCTCTGGGCCGAAGGCGCGTGCATCCCTGAAGTGGTGCGGCCAGTGGTGGCTCGTTCATGGTCCAGGGCCGGCAAGCTTGGAACAGATATCGTTCCCTTGGATACTTCTGAAATACGCGAGCGCAGGCAGGCCAACGAAGAACTCAACGGACTGGTCGAGCTCTTCAAGGAGCGTTTGCTCTCCTTGGCCACCCAGGCGGGAAACCAGCTGGTCATCTCCGACGAGCAAGGATTCGTGCTCTGGGTGCTCGGGCCCTCTGCAGTACGCCGCCGAAGTGACGGCATCGGATTTGTCGCCGGTGCACGCTGGCGCGAAAGCGACGTGGGCACTAATGGGATCGGCGCGGCAATGGCCGAGCGTGCCCCGGTGCAGATTTTCGGCCCGGAGCATGCCCGGGAAGAACAGCACAACTGGGTCTGCACATCGGCGCCGGTCATGAATCCTGCCGCCTCGGCGCTGATTGGCACGATCACGCTGGCAGGCTCGTTCCGCACGGCGCATCCGCACTCCTTGGCTCTGGTCTCATCCGTGGCCCGAGAAGCAGAATTATTCCTGCAAACCGAGCATGCCTTGAAAATGCAGACGCTCCAGCTTTCCACCCAACTGCCCGAAGGCGAGTACGTCCTAGTTGACGTGCAAGGCTCCATAGCCGCCGCCCAAGGCTACAGTGTTGGATCCAAGCTCAATTTGCCGATGTCCATGGAAGAAGGGCGGAACTGGATTTCCGGGCTGGGATCAATTGATGCGCGGCGGACACAGGGAGGCTGGCTGCTGCAAAGGGCAGAAGGCCAGGTGAGCCTCCAGCTGTACGCAGGAGCTTCACTGCAGGCTATTGTCCATTCGCCCGGTGGGGCGACGCGCATCAACTTGAGTGCGAAGCATTGGCAGATCCTTGAGCTGCTGGCTGCGAACCCTCACGGAGTGAGCTCAGGGCAGTTGGCGAGCCTGTGGCCTGCGGATACGCCGAACGTCACCATCCGCGCCGAAATATCCCGCTTGCGTTCCAAGCTGCGCGGCCTGATCGCCTCACGTCCCTACCGGATCGTGGTCCCGGTGAGCAGCCACTAGCAATCCCGGAGCAGCTGCAACCTATTGCAACGCTTTTCTTTTGTGACGCAGATCATATTCTTTCATTAGTCGCGGAGGGCCCGAATGGCCATCCATTGAATCCCGATGAAGAGATGAGACGCAAATGACTGACAATGATTGCTTGTTGCAAGCCCGGATCTGGTTCCATTCCTTGCAGATAGCGTTGGAAGCGGGTGACGCGCCAGCAGCTGTGCAGCTATTTTCGGAGGAGTGCTACTGGCGGGATCTGGCCTCGATGACATGGAACCTTCACACCAGCGAGGGCCGTGACGGGATCGAGAAGATGCTGCTTGGCGTTGAACGAGGCGCGTGGCCGCGGAACATCGAAGTCACCAGCGCACAAGAGGCTGACGGCGTCATTGAAGCCTGGTACACGTTCGAGAACGACGCATTCAACGGGCTTGGATTACTCCGCTTGCGCGATGGGAAGGCCTGGACCCTGCTGAGCACCGCGCAGGGCCTGCGCAAATTCCCCGAACCAGCTGGTCCGCGCCGCGAACTGGGCGCCGAGCACGGCGTAGCGATGAGCAAGGAAAACTGGCTTGATCGACGCACCGCGCAGCAGCAGTCCTTGGGGATCACCGACCAGCCCTACACGCTGATTGTCGGCGGCGGCCAAGGCGGCATAGGCTTGGCCGCTCGGCTCAAGCGCATGGGTGTTCCTGCCCTGGTCATCGATAGGCATCCGCGTCCCGGTGACCAATGGCGTTCGCGCTACCATTCCTTGGCGCTGCACGATCCGGTCTGGTATGACCATATGCCCTACATTGATTTCCCCGACCACTGGCCGGTGTTCACGCCCAAGGACAAGATGGGGGATTGGCTGGAAAGCTACACCAAGCTCATGGAGCTGGACTATTGGTCACTGACTGAAGCGACCAGCGCCCGGCAGGATCCGGAAGGAGAGGGGTGGATCGTCGAGGTAGAACGCGACGGAGTACCGTTGACCCTGCGTCCCACCCAGCTGGTGCTGGCCACCGGCATGTCGGGTATTCCGAACATTCCCCAGTACCCGGGAGCCGAGATCTTCAAAGGCGAGCAGAACCATTCCTCCAAGCATCCAGGCGGCGAACGGTACGCGGGCAAGAACGTCGTGGTTATCGGCGCCAACAACTCCGCACACGATATCTGCGCGGATCTGGTGCAAAACGGGGCCAAGCCGACTATGGTCCAACGTTCCAGCACGCATATCGTGCGCTCCGAATCGCTGATGAAGCATGTGCTGGGCGGACTGTACTCGGAAGAAGCCCTCGCTGCCGGCATAGACCACAACAAGGCAGACCTGATCTTCGCCTCCATCCCGTACAAAGTCCTCCCGGAATTCCATAAGCCGGTCTTCAAGAAAATCCAGCAGGAAGATGCGCACTTCTACAAATCGCTGGCGGATGCGGGATTCGAGCTGGACTTCGGCGACGACGGTTCAGGGCTGTTCCTCAAGTACCTGCGCCGCGGCTCGGGGTACTACATCAACATCGGTGCCAGCGAGCTGGTGGCCGACGGATCGATTGCTTTGGCCCATGGCGAGGTATCGCACTTGACCGAAGAATCGGTGGTGCTGGCCGATGGCACTCGGCTGCCGGCGGACGCGGTGGTCTACGCCACCGGTTACGGCTCGATGAACGGATGGGCGGCGAAGCTCATCTCCCAGGAAGTCGCGGATGAAGTCGGAAAATGCTGGGGCCTGGGGTCGGGGACCGCTAAGGATCCGGGTCCATGGCAGGGGGAACTGCGCAATATGTGGAAGCCCACCAAGGTCAAGAACCTCTGGTTCCACGGAGGCAACCTGCACCAGTCCAGGCATTATTCGAAGTATCTGGGCTTGCAGCTCAAGGCACGGTACGAGGGCATCGGAACTCCGGTGTATGCGCTCGCCGAAACCTATCATCAATCCTGATAAAACCGTTTCCCTGCCCGTGAATCGGTTTCCCGGACCCGGAGCAAGCGCTGTATGGCGCTTCCTCCGGGTCACCCGCGCGTCTGCCACGTGGCGGTTTTCGGGCCTTATCCGGACGTTTCGTTGAACTGCAACGGCCTGGAAATCGCACAACGAATTGAACGGAAAGCCGGATGAACCATGATTCCCACGCTCCTGGCACCTGCGCAGTTTATGAATCGGCGCAGACCGCGGATGCCGCAACAACGCCGGTGCACCGGCCTGCGCGCCGCAGCCGACCCAGCTGCACCATGCTTCCGCGTAAGCCTCGCCATGGGTGCTGGCAAGTACAAATCGGCGGGGAACTGGCACCCGACTGGGATGTCCTTTGCTGGCAGCGACTCAACGAAACAGAACCCTGCAGCGCCCACCATCTATCCAGAGGCCCGCATCCGGCCCCGGGCACGCAACACGATTCCGCGCAAGCCCTTGAATTTATTGGGAAGTGGCCGAAAGCTGTAGCATTGATTAAGGCCAATTTTGCGGCCAAAACCCATTTGATTTTGCATAGCTAGTCGGCATCCGAAAATATTTCTGAAGTCGACGGACGGAAAAGGACACCCCGAGTGGTTTTGAAGCTTTCCACTACCTTCTTGCGCACCTTGCGTGAAGATCCGGTTGACGCCGAAGTCGCCAGCCACAAGTTGTTGGTACGCGCCGGTTACATCCGTCGTGCGGCCCCGGGCATCTACACCTGGTTGCCGTTGGGTTTGAAGGTCCTTGCGCGCGTTGAAGCTATTGTTCGCGAGGAAATGAACGCTATCGGCGGCCAGGAAGTCCACTTCCCAGCGCTGCTGCCACGTGAACCTTACGAACAGACCGGCCGTTGGACCGAATACGGCGAAGGCCTGTTCCGTCTCAAGGACCGCAAAGATGCAGACTACCTCTTGGCGCCGACCCATGAGGAAATGTTCACGCTGCTGGTGAAGGATCTGTACAACTCGTACAAGGATCTTCCGGTCTACCTGTACCAGATCCAGAACAAGTTCCGCGACGAAGCACGTCCACGCGCGGGCCTGCTGCGTGGCCGCGAATTCATCATGAAGGATTCGTACTCCTTCAACATCGATGATGAAGGCCTGGACGAAGCCTACATGGCTCACCGCGGCGCCTACCTGAAGATCTTTGAGCGCCTGGGACTGGAAGTTATTCCGGTCTTCGCGCAGGCTGGTGCCATGGGCGGCTCCAAGTCCGAGGAATTCCTGCATCCAACGGCTATTGGCGAGGATACCTTCGTCCGTTCGGCCGGCGGTTACGCAGCCAACGTGGAAGCTGTCACCACCGTAGTGCCAGCGTCCATCGATTACGCCAACGCACCTGCGTTCGATGTTGTCGATACCCCGGATACCCCGACCATCGAGACGCTGGTTGCCGCGGCCAACGAGCTGCGCCCACGCGAGTCCGGTGCTTGGGAAGCCAAGGACACCCTGAAAAACGTTGTCCTGGCGGTGACCGATCCAGAAGGCAACCGCCAGTTGGTAGTCATCGGTGTTCCAGGCGACCGCCAGGTGGACCTGAAGCGTGTCGAAGCTACCGTGGGTGCCCCGCTGGGCATCATCGGCGAGGTCCAGGTTGAAGCCGCTAGCGGTGAAGACTTGGCCAAGCACCCGGAATTGATTGCCGGCTACATCGGCCCAGGCAACGGCCTGGATCAGGCTGTTCTGGGTACCGAAGGCACCAGCGGCATCACCTACCTGGTTGATCCTCGCGTAGTATCAGGTACCTCGTGGATCACCGGCGCCAACGAAAAGGGCAAGCACGTTTTCGGCTTGGTGGCCGAGCGCGACTTCGGCTTTGACGGCACCATCGAGTCGGTCAACGTGCTAGAGGGCGACCCGGCACCGGACGGCTCGGGCCCATTGCGCACCGAACGCGGTATCGAAATGGGTCATATCTTCCAGCTTGGCCGCAAGTACGCTGAGGCTCTGGATCTGCGGGTCCTGGACCAGAACGGCAAGCTGAAGGTTGTCACCATGGGCTCCTACGGCATTGGCGTCACCCGTGCGGTAGCAGCACTGGCAGAGGCATACCATGACGAAAACGGTCTGGCATGGCCAAAGCAGGTTGCTCCAGCCGACGTCCACATGGTCGTTACCGGCAAGGGCCCAGAGCTGCTTGAGGCTGCTGAGAAGTTGGCCGCAGAACTTGAATCGGCCGGTTTGGAAGTTATCTTGGATGACCGTCCAAAGGTGTCCGCGGGCGTGAAGTTCTCGGATGCAGAACTGATCGGCATTCCAACCATCGTTGTTGTGGGCCGTGGACTTGCTGAGGGCTTAGTTGAGGTCAAGGATCGTGCCACCGGCGAACGCCGCGATGTCAAGGTCGAGGACGTTGTCGCTGAGCTGAGCGCCTAAAAGGCTGTAGCCAATAACTGAATAGGGGAGTAGCGCGGTGCAAGAGTTCTTGGAATTGCTGTCCTTCAACGGTGAACCCGTCTCCTTCTGGCCCCTGGTGTTGCTGCTTCTTGCAGCCTTGGGCGCTGGATGGATTGACGCGGTAGTTGGCGGTGGCGGCCTGATTCAATTGCCCGCGCTGCTTCTTTTCCCCGGCATCACCCCGGTGCAGGCGCTGGCCACGAATAAGCTGGGCTCAATCTTCGGAACGGCTACCAGCGCGGTGACGTACTACCGGCGCACCAGCCCGGATTTGAAGACCGCTATTCCGATGGCATTGACTGCCATGCTCGGTGCCTTCGGCGGAGCTGCGCTGGCCACAATTCTTCCCTCTGGAGCCATTCAGCCCATCATTATCGCAGCGCTCATTGCGGTGCTGCTGTTCACGATCCTGAAGCCCAAAGCCGGGGAGTTGTCGCGCCTGCGCTACGCCGGGCATGGGCATTATCTTCGAGCCATCCTGATTGGGCTGCTGATTGGCGGCTACGACGGGATGATCGGTCCCGGGACTGGATCGTTCTTGATCATCGCCATGGTGACAGTGCTGGGCTACAACTTCTTGCAGTCCTCCGCCAAGGCGAAGATCGTTAACCTTTGCACCAACGCAGGTGCTCTGCTGCTCTTCATCCCCACGGGGCACGTTCTAGTCGCATTAGGCCTGGCCATGGGCGTGATGAATATGCTCGGAGGCTATCTCGGGGCGCGCATGGCGATCTCAAAGGGCAGCGCCTTTATTCGCATTGTTTTCGTGATCGTCGTTTCGGCACTGATCATCAAGCTCGGCTCGGACCTGATCCTCGCCGGCAAGTGATAGCTTTAGCGGCCGCTAGCTGCTGATGTGTCGATTGGCGGGTATCCGGCGTAGTGCTGGACATGCTGGGGTTCAATGGCATGGACCATGGAACTGGTCGCCATTTGCGCGATCCTGAAAGTCAAGAAGCTGGAACCCATTGCAGTTTTGTAGAGTTGGGAAACCGTAGTGTGGCTTGCCAGCGGATCTACAACCTTCAACGCTGTGCAACCGATGGATACATACAGGAACCACAAATCATTGTTCTCCGGATCGAGAGTAGCGATCAGAGCTGGCGGCTGGTGCGCGGCCACGAGCGACATGACGTCGTTGACTGTTTCCTCAGGTTGCGCAATGACAATAGGCATGCCTTGGACCCAACCATGTGAACTGAGTTGCGCCCGACCTTGCCTTGAACCGATCACTTCGCTGACCAGTTCTGCTGTCTTCGAACGCATGAATCGACCTGACATTACCCAACCTCCAATTGACGACCTAGCCACAAGTTGTTAGTTCCCCAATAAGTGGAAGAAAGCGGAGAATTCCGCTCCGTGTTATGGGAGCCAAATTCCGTATCTCAAGCACTTGATATTCACGATAGCCCCTTTCGGCGCGAATATCGAGAGCCAGTGAATAGGAACGAGATTCATATATCTTTGAAATCATTCCATGGCGGAGGAAATGGTGGTCGTTGATAAATTGGTTTCGGGTAATACCGCGTAAAACCCGCATGCCATATGCGGGTTATATCTTATAGTGCGGATGGAAATTACGGATCATCCGTGAATTTTAGTGCGCCTCGCGCTGTTTTGGCTCTACCCGAACCCGTGCTCTATTTCGACTCAGGGCAATTAGCAGTCGTGATTATTTCGTGATAATTCAACGAAACGTGAAATACGGCTAAATTCTAGCTGAAACCAAAACTATTTCCCGACTTCGCCAGTCTCCAAGATGCGGTATTCCTCATTCGATCCCTGCTGGCCATTGAGAGCCTGGAAAGCGACGGCGGAAATTTTTGCGCCGGCAGCTCCATCGCTAACGCCCGCTGCTACGACCAATGCATCAGCAAAATCCCCTTCGGCTTCCGCGGATAGGGCAGCCAGGTCTTCGAGGCCGCCTTCGGGTAGCGCATAGGCGGGTTCACGCAGGTCTGCGCACTGTTCGTCAACGGCCGCGCGCAGGCCGCGAAGCTGGCGTCCCAGTTCGCTGCGTCGAGCTTCGACGGCTTCCTTGGCGCTGTCGGCACCACGTGCAGCCGTGAGTTGCAGAAGGAAATCCAGTGCATAGCCGCGGTCCAGGGCCCGGGCGACGGCCGTTGGTTCGATGTTCTGCGCTTCGGTGATTTCCTTCGCGGGGTCCAGCAGCTCCTCATTAGGCAGGCAGGCTACTGGCTGGTCTTTCTGCTCTTCTTCACCCGAGACTGCACTCAGTGGCAAGGCCAAGTCCACATCACGCTCTTCTCCCAAAGATGCAACAGCGCTGCGGGCGTCCAGGTTGATCTGGAAAGCAATCTGGGCCAGCTTCGAATCCCTGGACAGCGACGGTTCTGCAAAGGCAGGCATCGCTGACGATGCGTCGGCGACATTCGTGGCAAGCGCAACCAGCGCGTCGGGGGAGAAGCTTTGCGGCAATGCCGCAGGCTCTTGGTCGTCGAAGCGCAATTCACCGAGCACCGCTGACCCCTGCGACAAGGAAGTCGCCAATGCGGATAGCCTCGAAGCGTTATCCTCGGGTGCCAGCTGGGCCAAGGCTTGGGCCTGAGTTGCCAGGTCTGCCAGCTTTGCTCCGTATTCCCACGTCATGCGGGCATCGGCGCTGGCCTCATTGACCTGTTCGGGCAGGCCCCGCTCCACCAGGGCGCCTCGGAAGATGGTGCTGCCAATGCCCCACGTCACGGCAAGGGCAACTGCACCAGCCAGTACCGGAGCAATCCAGCCTGGAGCGCGGCGTACTTGCCTGTCGGTGCGACGGGCGGAATGGGGCGATTTTTCAGTCATAGCGTTTCGATCATGCCATGATCAATGCAGGTAAAGAGGGCAATAGCGGTGTCGAGCGCCACGATGGATAGAAAATGGGCGTGAGTTCCTTCACCTGTGCCCGTTTAGATGTTCTCAATGAGCGGAACGCAATATAGGCTTAACGGACAACATCGAATAGCGTGGGAGGATATCCATGACCGGAATGCCGGCCGATACCGAACAGGAAGCGCAGCGTCTGACTGCATTGCTCTCCAAGGAAGTAGAATCCCACGGGCTTCTCCTGGAGGAAGTCGCCTTGCGTCCCTCCGGTAAGCAGATGATCGTGCAGATCATCGTCGACAAGGCCGACGGTCACGAAACGCTGACTCTCGATGAACTTGGTGAAGTTACCACCACCATCTCCAACGCTCTGGACAAGGACGCCGTCTACGCATCGTCGGCTCCTTACGAACTCGAAGTCAGTTCCCCAGGACTCTCCCGCCCATTGACTGCCCAGCGCCACTGGATCCGCGCCCTCAACCGCATGGTCAAGATTTCGCTTGCCGACGGCACGAAGCTTCGTGGGCGCCTGCTTGAGGTCAACGACGGCGACGTGTTGATTGCTGAGCACCGCGAGCCGGCCAAGAAGGGCATGAAGGTCAAGGTGCTCGATCCTGCGGCCTATGCCTTTGAAAATATCCGTAAAGCTGTTGTCGATCCAGAGCTGAACTTCGATGACGCACTATTTGACACTGCCGATACTGAAGATTTGGAGGGCTAAGCGTGGATATCGATCTGAATGCGCTGCGCATCCTGGAAAAAGACCGCGACATCCCAATGGATGTTTTGATTCCGACCATCGAGTCGGCACTGCTGCTGGCTTACAACAAGACCGAAGGCGCCATGCCTGGCGCCCGCGCGCACATTGAGCGCAGCAACGGCCATGTGGCGATCCTGGTAGAGGACCGCGACAACGCCGGCGTGCTGCTGGGCGAATTCGACGACACCCCGCACGGTTTCGGCCGCATCGCCGCCTCCACCGCCCGCCAGGTAATCATGCAGCGCCTGCGTGAAGCTGAAGATGCGCAGGTTGTCGGCGAGTTCGCAGCCCGCGTTGGCACCCTGATCTCCGGCGTCATCCAGCAGGGCTACTCCTCGCATATGGTGCAGGTCAAGATCGGTGATCTGGAAGCGCTGCTGCCACCAGTTGAGCAGTCCCCAGGCGAGAAGTACCAGCACGGAAACCGCCTGCGCGCCTACGTTGTTTCCGCTGAGCGCGGCAACAAGGGCCCAGCCGTTACCCTGTCCCGTTCCCACCCGAACCTGGTTCGCCTGCTGTTCGAAATGGAAGTTCCAGAAATCGCTGACGGCACCGTCACGGTCGAGGCACTGGCTCGTGAAGCTGGCCACCGTACCAAGATTGCTGTGCGCGCAACCAAGGCCGGTGTCAACGCCAAGGGCGCTTGCATCGGTGAAATGGGAACCCGCGTGCGCGCCGTGATGAACGAACTGAACGACGAGAAGATCGACATCGTTGACTACAACGAGGATCCAGCGAAGTTCATCGCCGCGGCCCTGTCTCCATCGAAGGTCGTCTCGGTAGAGATCCTGGACGAAGCCGAACGCCGTGCTCGCGTGGTTGTTCCCGACTCCCAGCTCTCGCTGGCAATCGGCAAGGAGGGCCAGAACGCTCGCCTTGCTGCCAAGTTGACCGGCTGGCGCATTGACATCCTGGCTGCCTCGGGCGGCAAGGAACCGCAGCTCTAAGCAGCTGCGGAAATATTTCCAGTTCAGCGTGTTGGAAGCCTAGCTGCGTGTGAGCCACAACTCATGCGTGCTATGGCGTCCAAACGCGCTAGACTAGTAGATGGCTCGTAATAACTAGGGAAGGTGGCGACGGCGCTCGCATGAAGCTGCATCAGCAACGCACGTGCATTGGCTGTCGAACCGTAACCAGTAAAAATGAGCTGCTCCGTTGGGTCCTGAAAGACGGTACACCGCTGCATGCGGTGAGTTTGGATCAACAGGGTTCCGCTTCCGGGCGGGGCACTTGGACCCACGGGACCGAAAAGTGTGTGCAGCAAGCGGTGCAGCGCCGGGCGTTCGCGCGGGCCTTCAGGTCTGCGGTAGACGATTCGCAGGTGCTGCAGGAATTCACTGCATACGAAGATCAGCTGGCAAGCAACCAGCTATCTGGCAAACATGATGAAAGCGGGTCAGAAATCTGATGGCAACCCGATGAGTCGGCAATGCTGAGCGCACAACGATGAACAATCAGTTCTGCGTGATCCACCGTGCGACGGAAGAATTTCACGAATTACACAGCTGATCTGCCAGACCGCTGATCTAAAGATTTATCTTTTGATACCGGGGTTTGAGCAGATCACATCGACACAGGAGAGATGTGGCTAAACCCCGCGTTCACGAGCTCGCTAAAGAGCTCGGAATCACTTCAAAAGAAGCACTAACCAAGTTGCAGGATATGGGCGAATTCGTTCGCTCGGCATCCTCGACCGTTGAACCGCCAGTAGCGCGCAAGCTGCGCGACGCATTCCCAGGTTCCAACGGTGCCGCTAAGCCAGCAGCTGCTGCCAAGCCAGCCGCCGCCAAGCCAGCGACCCCTGGAGCACCGAAGTCGGCTTCCAAGCCGGCTGCTACCCCAGGTGCCTCGGCCCCGAAGCCAGGCGTCAAGCCAGCTGCGGCAGCTCCGGCTCCTGCAGCCCCAGCTGCCCCAGCCGCACCTGCGGCTCCTGCAGCTCCGGCCGCGCAGGCAACCCCTGGTGCTCCATTGCCAGGTGCAGCCCCGGCACCGAAGCCAGGTGCCAAGCCAGCTCCGAAGCCAGGCGCTCCACGCCCAGGCAACAGCCCGTTCTCTTCCCAACAGGGTATGCGCGGCGCTGAGTCCGGCGAACGCCGTGGTGGCGGCAACCGCGAAGGCGGTCGTGCCCCACGTCCAGGCGCACCTCGTCCGGGCGGTCCACGCCCAGGCAACAACCCGTTCTCCTCGCAGCAGGGTATGCGAGGCGAAGGCGGCCAGGGCGGTCCTCGCCCACCACGCGACGGCCAGCGCGGTCCACGCCCAGCAGGTGCCGGCGGTCCACGTCCGGCTCGTGACGGCCAGGGCGGTCCACGTCCGGCACGTGACGGCCAGCGCGGTCCACGCCCAGCAGGTGCCGGCGGTCCACGCCCAGCAGGCCAGGGTGCTCCACGCCCAGCCGGCGCAGGTGGCCCACGCCCAGCAGGTGCCGGCGGTCCACGCCCAGGCGCTGGTGCAGGTACCACTGCAACCCCGCGCATGATGCCTAACCGCACCGATCGTCCAGCGCCAGCAGGCGGCGGACGTCCAGGTGCCGGCGGCCGCGGTCGCCCAGGTGGCGGCAGCGGTGGCGGCAGCGGTACCGGTGGCGGCTTCCGCCCAGGTGCACCACGCGGTCGCGGTGGCGTTGGCGGTGCTTTCGGCAAGGGAGGCGCCGGTCGCGGCAAGCAGCGCAAGTCCAAGCGCGCAAAGCGCCAGGAATTGGAGCAGATGAGTGCTCCGTCATTGGGCGGCGTGAATGTTCCACGCGGCAACGGCGACACCGAGATCCGTCTGCGCCGCGGCGCATCGATCACCGACTTCGCCGACAAGATTGGCGCGAACCCAGCAGCACTGGTGACCGTACTGTTCCACCTCGGTGAAATGGCTACCGCCACCCAGTCGCTGGATGAGGCAACCTTCGAGGTACTCGGCGAAGAGCTGGGCTACAAGGTACTTGTCGTCTCCCCTGAGGACGAAGACAAGGAACTGCTCGAAGGCTTCGGCCTGGACCTGGATGCCGAACTTGAGGCTGAAGGCGAAGACGTGCTTGAAGAGCGCGCCCCAGTCATCACCATCATGGGCCACGTCGACCACGGTAAGACCCGACTGCTGGATGCTATCCGCAAGTCGAACGTTATCGAGGGCGAGCATGGCGGCATCACCCAGCACATCGGTGCGTACCAGATCAACCACATCCATGAGGGCCGCGATCGCGCAATGACCTTCATCGATACCCCGGGCCACGAGGCGTTCACCGCCATGCGTGCCCGTGGTGCCGAGGTCACTGACGTGGCCGTGCTGGTTGTCGCCGCGGATGACGGTGTCATGCCGCAGACCGTGGAAGCACTGAACCACGCACAGGCTGCCGGCGTGCCGATCATCGTCGCAGTGAACAAGATCGATAAGGAAGGCGCCAACCCTGACAAGGTCATGGGCCAGCTGACCGAATACGGTTTGGTTCCAGAAGAATACGGTGGCGACACCATGTTCGTGAAGGTTTCGGCATTGCAGAAGCAGGGCATCGACGAGCTGCTGGACGCTGTCCTGCTGACCTCGGACGTGCTTGAGCTCAAGGCCAACCCGGACAAGTCCGCTCGTGGCGTGGCCATTGAAGCGAACTTGGATAAGGGCCGCGGTTCGGTTGTTACCGTCCTGGTCCAGTCCGGTACCCTCTGCGTTGGCGACACCATGGTGGTGGGCACCGCCCACGGCCGCGTGCGTGCAATGTTCAACGAGAACGGCGAAAACCTCGACGTGGCACTGCCATCGCGTCCGGTACAGGTCCTGGGCATGTCCTCGGTGCCGCGTGCTGGCGACGGCTTCCTGATCACCGAAGACGAGCGCACCGCCCGCCAGATCGCTGACAAGCGCGAAACCGCAGAGCGCAACGCAATGCTGGCCAAGCGCCGCAAGCGCATCACCTTGGAAGACTTCGACAAGGCTGTTGCCGATGGCAAGATCGATACCCTGAACCTGATCCTCAAGGGTGACGCTTCCGGTGCTGTTGAAGCACTGGAAGACTCGCTGATGAAGATCGAGGTCGGCGACGATGTGCAGCTGCGCGTGATCCACCGCGGTGTCGGTGCGATCACCCAGAACGACGTCAACTTGGCAACCGTGGACAACGCCATCATCATTGGCTTCAACGTCCGCCCAGCCGAGCGCGTGGCAGAACTGGCCGACAAGGAGGGCGTCGACATGCGCTTCTACTCGGTCATCTACTCCGCTATCGACGACATCGAGAATGCGCTCAAGGGCATGCTCAAGCCGGAGTTCGAAGAAGTGGCCCTCGGTACCGCCGAGATCCGCATGGTCTTCCGCTCCTCGAAGTTCGGCAACATTGCCGGTTCGATCATCCGCTCGGGCACCATCAAGCGCAACACCAAGGCTCGCCTGGTACGCGACGGCAACGTCGTGGGCGACAACCTGAACATCGATTCGCTGCGCCGCGAAAAGGACGATGTCACCGAGGTCCGCGAGGGCTTCGAATGCGGTATCGGCCTGGGGTCGTTCAACGACATCAAGGAAGGCGACATCATCGAGACCTTCGAGATGCGCGAAAAGCCACGCGACTAATTGCCGACAAGCAATTAGCAGTGTGACTCACTGATTCGTGGGCGTTTGACCGATAAGCTTTGGTCAAGCGCCCACGAGTTTTGAACCATTAGGAGAAAACCATGGCTGATTCAGCCCGCGCCGCACGCCTGGCTAAGCGCGTACAGGTCCTCATGGCCCAGTCGCTGCGCAACGTCATCAAGGACGAGCGCATTGACAACGTCACCGTGACCGACGCTCGCGTCACCAACGACCTGCAGCACGCTACGGTGTACTACACCGTCTTTGGCGATGACGAGATGAAGAAGGACATCGCTACCATGCTGGAAAAGCGTGGCGGTGCCCTGCGCAAGGAATTGGGCCGCAATCTGACCATCCGCCTGACCCCGACGCTGGCATTCGTCGCCGACGAAATCCCCGAGGGTGCCTCGCACCTGGAGGAATTGCTGGCCAAGGCCCGCGAGAAGGACGCCGAGGTTGCAGCTCTGCGCGAAGGCAAGGACTTCGCCGGAGACCAGGACCCGTACAAGAAGGACGAGGACGCCGAAGAAGCCTAAGGGCTTCTGGGCTTCATCCTGACTGGACCAACGCCCCGGGGGGG
>NZ_JBLVOC010000027.1:126378-139853 GCF_053543575.1 Glutamicibacter sp. AGC84 | reverse complement strand
CCCCCCCGGGGCGTTGTGCGTTGGCCTCGATTACCCTCACAGCGAAGCGCGAATCCCTGCCGAAGGCTGGTCGCCGGGAAGATGGTGGGATAGCGTGATCAGAAACCGCCGGATCCGACCAAAGGTGCAGCACATGCCAGAATTCACCACAACATTGAGCGCAACCGGCGGGAACAACGTGGGCATCGTGGTTCCCGATGGCATCGTGCTCGGATTCGGCCGCGGCAAGCGCGTGCCGGTCATCGTGTGCATTGACGGGGACTACACGTACCGGAACAGCATTTCCTCCATGCACGGGCAGTTCCTCATTTCCTTCAGCTCCGAGACCCGTGCTGCCACGGGCAAGGGTGCGGGCGACGAAATCAGCGTGAAACTCGAGCTGGACGAGGAACCGCGCACCGTCGAAATCCCCGAACCGCTGGCCGTGCTGCTCTCCGCCGAGCCCGAGCTGCTGGACGCCTGGAACAAGCTGTCCTACAGCAAGCAGCGCGGCCACGTGGACCCCATCGTGGCTGCCCGCGGCGAGGACACCAGGACGCGCCGGGTCGAGAAGGTCATCAAGACGCTGCGCAGCCACTAGCCTGCCGGGGCCATGCCCGCTGAGCCAGGAGCTAAGCCAAAGGCGGCGCCCAACAGGCCAGCCAGCCCCGGTCGCAGTCGGCAGCAGTGTGAACAACCCACCGGTGCCCCGGAGCTACTGCACGGTGAATTGCAGGCGCTGCCAGCCGCTGGCGCCATTGGGCACCGGGTTGGCTTTCTCGCTGGTCTGCAGCTTGCCCTGTGCATCATAGGCGCGGACGGTTGCCGAGTGCGTTCCGGGTGCTGCGTCCTTCCATACGAAGCGCCACTGCCGCCAGGTATCCAACGAGGCTTCGGTCGCCAGTTGGGCATCTGCCCACGGTCCGTCATCGATCTGCACCTGCACACGCGAAATGCCCCGGGTCTGCGCCCATGCAGTTCCGCCCAAGACGACTTCTCCGGCAGGCACCTGGGCGAACGGGCGAGGGGTATCGATGCGGGAAGACATCTTGATTGGACCGCGTTCGGACCAGCCGCGAGTAGTCCAGTAGGCCGCCTTGTCCTGGAACCGCGTCACTTCCAAATCGACCACCCATTTGGTGGCCGACACGTAGCCGTAGAGACCTGGCACCACCATGCGCACCGGGAAACCATGCTCGAAAGGCAGCGGCTCGCCGTTCATGCCGATGGCCAGCAAAGCCATCCGGTCGTCGGTGAGCGCTTGGAGCGGGGTGGAGGCGCTGAAACCGTCATGCGAAGTCGAAAGCACCATATCCGCGCCGGCCTGCGGAACCGCGCGCTCCAGCAGCTTACGCAGCGGGTAGCCCAGCCATTTCGCGTTGCCTACCAGATCGCCGCCGACGGGATTGGACACGCAAGTGAGCGTCAGATAGGTTTCCACGAGTTCTTCGCCCAGCAGTTCGTCGAAGTTCACGGTGAATTCCTTCTCCACCATGCCGTGCACGCGCAGCGACCACTGGTTCGGGTCGATCTGCGGCACCGAAAGCGCGGTATCGATGCGGTAGAAATCCTGGTTGGGAGTCACGAAGCGGGGCATGTCCGCTACTTCTACCTGCACCCCTTCGGGCAGGGGTTCCGCCTTGGTCCGGGCCGCAGGCAGGCGCAAGGCCTTGCGTGCGGCGGCGGCCATATTCCGCGATGCCGACAGCGAGGTGGAAACACCGGTGGAGACGGCCGCGGCGGCCAGGGACAGGGCTGCGCCTATCAAGAACTTCCTGCGGCTTGGACCCGTCGCGGTGGCGCCCTCGTCCTGCCTAGGGGCCGCGGCCGCAGCCAGCCGGGTCAGCCACTGCAGAAGCCCGATACCGGCGATCGCGCCCAGTACCGTCGGGATGATATCCAGCAGGCTGGTGGAAGCACGAGCGGCCACGGCACTGGAGAGCAGTACGGCCAAGCCGATGATGGCCGTGCAGGCCAGCGCAAAACTTCGCTTGGCGATCAGGCCGATCATCGCCGCCAGGACTGCGGCGGCTGCACCGATGGAAATGAATAACGCCAACTTGTCATTGGTCCCGAAGGTCGCGATGGCGAAGTCCTTGAGCCATGGGGGAGTCAGGTCGATGATGGCTGAACCCAGCGCGAAAAACGGCGAGGATGCATTGTTGAAAAATGCCGAGGCGAATTGGGCCACGGCAAACATGATTGCGGCCGAGCAAATTCCAGCCACCGCGTGGAATACGAGTTTACTGCTGCTGCGCTTCTGCCAAATGCCCACTGCCACTCACCTCATGCGTTGCGGTCCATGTTCCCCTGCAGAATGCAGGGGAACAACTTCTCACAGTGTTTTCGGAACGGGCAGCATTGCGGATTGGAACAGGCTACAAGAACTTCCGCACGCTCACAGCGATTGGACCATGATGGGGTCTGTTGTCGGGGCAGGGGAGCCGGTGGCCGGCTCGACCGTGATCCCGAAGTGCGTGATGCCCTTCATTGGATCCGAAACCATGATCATGCCGTTGGCATCACCGCCGGTGAGCATTCCCGCAGGAACCGCCCCTTCTGCCGAGATCAGCCACAGCTCGTAGCCTTTGTCGCTGGACAGGGCTGGCATGCCCGAGGTGGACACCGCCATCAGGCCTTCGTCGGCAGAATAGGACAGCGTGATTCGCGCGCCGTCGTCCAGTGTCTGCGTTTTCGACTTGGCATCTGGGGCAGCCAGGATCCGGCTGAGCTCTTCTTGATGCGAGGCCATGGCGGCCATCCGGCTTTCCAGCTCGCGCTGCTGGGAATTCTGGTTGATGGCCAAGCCGCCCAGGGCCACCGCTGCGAGCAGCAGGACGCCGGCGGCCAAGGCGAAGAAGCGCTGCGGGCCGCGTTCTGCGCCAGGTTGCGGGGCCTGGTGCGTTGCAGTGGTTTCGGTTCCACGTTCAGCAGGAGCAGCTGGTTCAGCAGGAGCTATTGGGTCCTGTGCCTGGACGCCGTCGTGATCGAGGGCCGTCTCCTGCACAGGTGCCAATTGCTCGGTAGTGCGGATAGCGGCCATGATGTTGTTCTTCAGCCGGGCCGGAGGATTGACCGGTTGCGCTGACAAGCCGAGCAGTCCAGCAGTTTCCTGCAGGGCATCCAGTTCCCGGCGTGCCAGGGCAGAGTCGGGACCCCCATGCTGGAGGGCTTCGCGTTCCTTGTCTTCCAGAGCATCCAGGGCGAAGCTGTCGGTCAGCTCGTTCTCGTGCTTGTCCATTACGCCGCTCCCATCAGTTCTCGAAGTTTGCCCATTCCATCGCGTATTCGCGTTTTCGCGGTTCCCACCGGTATTTTCAGCAGCTCTGCGACTTCCGTGTGGGTGTATCCGCCGAAGTAGGCCAGGTGTATCGCCTCGCGTTGCGGGGCGGTGAGCCGCTGCAGGGCTTGGGCTACGCGCATGGTCTCGTCGTGCAAGATGGCATTCTCTTCCACGTCGTCGTAGCTGTCCTGGAATTCCTTGATTCCAACGCGCAAATCCCGGTCCTGGCTCGCTTGGCTTGCTCGCACCCGGTCGACGGCCCGGCGGTGGGCAATAGTCAGCAGCCATGATGCTGCCGTGCCACGCGTCGGATCAAAGCGCCTTGCCTGTTGCCACGCTTCGACAAACACTTCCTGGGTGACTTCTTCGCTCTGTGCATTATCGCGAAGCACCCGCAGCACGAGTCCGAAGACCCGTGAAGCCATGGCATCATAGAGCGATTCGAAGGCAGATTCATCTCCCAGCGCGACCTGTTGCAGCAGGACGTCTGGCGTTTTCACGGAATCGTCTTCCATGGCATCGAGTCTATTGGAACTCATGAATCCTAGGGTCTCATGCATCTGTGGCTAAGCGGCTATCTGCTGTGGCGTGGCGTTTTGCGAAAAGATCCGTCCAAGGGAACCAGGTTCCCGTTGCACCGGCGAAGGTGATGCCTGGAAGGTATTCCATGCACCACCTTCATGCCAGCGGCCTTGATGATTCTGGCGATACTACTTCTTTGCCGGTGGCATCAGGACGGTGTCCACCAGGTACACGGTTGCGTTGGCGGTCTGCACGCCGCCGCAGATGACCGAAGCCCCGTTGACTTCCAGATCGTCGCCGCTACCGGTGACTTCCACCTCTTCGCCCTGGACCGTTGCGTGGGTTCCGGGAAGATCATCTGGTGCAATCTGGCCGGAAACGACGTGGTAGGTCAGGATGCTGGTCAGGGTGTCGGCATCCTTGGCAACTGCGGACAGGTCATCCTTCGGGATTGCCGCGAAGGCGTCGTCAACCGGTGCGAAGACGGTGAATTCGCCGCCATTGAGGGTATCGACGAGATCGACATCAGGATTCAGCTCACCGGAGACTGCAGAAGTCAGGGTGGTCAGCAGCGGGTTGTTCGAGGCAGCGACGGCCACTGGATCCTGGGCCATTCCGGCTACCGAGCCATCACCGGTCGGGACTGCTTCGGCGTAGGCCGCGCAACCCTTGCCCACAAGATTGCTTGCTGGATCCATTGCCGATTCGCTGGCCATGGGCGAGCTGCTTTCCGAGGCGGACGCCGTGGGCGATTCCATGGTTTCCGAACCGGTCGAGCAGGCGCTCAGTCCCATGGCGGCGACTGCGATGAGCCCGAATGCTCCAGCGACTTTGCTGTATGTGCGCTTCATGATTTTCTCCTTGCTTCGCCGCGACTGATGTCGTCGGTCCTTTTCCTGTCCGTGCGGATCAGGTTGTCAATGAGCATTCGGGGCAGGTTGCCCGACGGATTGGATTCTCTTGGAAATTTTTTTTGCGTCTTGCTGGCAGGCCGTGAAGCTGCCGGATCCGCGGGCTGGCGGGCCCGGTCCCGGAGCATTGCCGGCTCATGGAAATAGGCTGCAAGTGGGATCTGCCACGCTTGGAACCAGCGACAGCCTTATTCTCTGCACAAGCCATATACTGGAAGGCGTGAGTAAAGCCGGGCAGAACACGCAAGAGCAGGCCTCAGGCCTCGTATTAGTCGACAAAGAGCAGGGAATGACCTCCCATGATGTGGTCGGTCGCATCCGCAGACTTGCAGGGACTCGAAAAGTCGGCCACGCCGGCACCCTGGACCCCATGGCCACCGGCGTGCTGGTTATCGGCGTGAACAAGGCAACCCGGCTGCTGACCTACATCGTCGGCCACGACAAGACCTATACCGCCACCATCCGGCTGGGGCAGAACACCGTCACGGACGATGCCGAAGGCGAAATCATTTCCGAGCGCATCGCCGCAGCGGTCAGCGACGAAGACATCGAGCGCGAGATCGCCCAGCTGCGCGGAGACATCGAGCAGATCCCGAGCTCGGTCTCGGCCATCAAGGTCGATGGCAAGCGTTCCTACGCTCGCGTGCGCGCTGGCGAACAGGTAGAACTCAAGGCCCGCCCGGTCACCATTTCGCGGTTCGAGATCCATGAGGTGCGCCGCGAAAACGGCGGCAAGATCCTCGACGTCGACGTCACGGTATCGTGCTCTTCTGGAACCTACATCCGGGCGTTGGCCCGCGACCTGGGCGAAGCATTGAACGTTGGCGGGCACCTGACGGCGCTGCGCCGTACCGAGGTGGGCCCATACAAGATCGAGCTCACCCGCACCCTGGAGCAGCTGGCCGGGGAATTCGAGATTCTCCCAATCGAAAAGGCTGCTGCCGCGCTGTTCCCGAACCGCACGGTCAGCGTCGACGAAGCCGTGGAATTGTCTTTCGGCCGCACCATCCCCGCCTCGCATCTGGGCATGGACATTGCCGAAGGCCAGACCGTTGCGGCTTTCGCTCCCAATGGCGTGCTGGTCGCACTGCTGGAAGACAAGGGCGACAAGGCGCGTACGGCCTTGGTCTTCACCGCTAAGTAATCCCGAAAGGAACTGGCTTGATTGCCGTCAATGGATTCTTCATCGCCGGAGCGGTGGTCTGCGCACTGGCATTGCTGGTGGCAGTTATCGCAACCGCTATCCGCAAGCACCCGGATGACTGGGCGCTGATCGGTGCGGTGGCTACCGAGCTTTTCCTGATTGCCTACGGCATCGCGGCCGCGATCCGCCAGGTCGGGGGAAATGCGGTGCAAGGCGACCCGGTGGAATTCTGGGGCTACTTCATCACAGCGCTGATCATGCCGCCGGTGGCCTTCTTCTGGGCGATCAGCGAGAAGAGCCGTTGGTCCAACGCCGTGCTGGCCGCGTCGGCCGCCGTCACCTTCGTAATGGTGTTCCGCATGGAACAGATCTGGCAGTAGGAGTACTCACATGGGTGAAAAGCCGCGAAATTCGCGAATCATGCAGGCCGCTCAGGCGCGCAGCACCAATAAGGCCCCCAAGCCAAGCCGGTCCACCGGACTGGGCCGGGTGATCATTGCCGTGTACGGCATCCTCGCCCTGGCGGCGAGCGTGCGCGCGGTGTACCAGATCATGAGCAAATTCGACGAAGCGCCGATAGCCTACAGCCTGTCGCTGTTTTCTGGCCTGGTCTATATCCTTGCCACATTCTCGCTGTCTTCAGCCAAGCGTGGTGCCTGGCTGGTTTCGCTCTGGGCGGTAGCCGTTGAATTGGCAGGCGTGATCGTGGTCGGCATCTTGTCGCTGACCCACCCCGAAGACTTCGCCCATCCCTCGGTGTGGAGCGGTTTCGGCGAAGGATACGGCTACGTTCCACTGGTGCTGCCGATTGTCGGCTTGTGGTGGCTGTACCGTAACCGTAATGAGCGTCACGCCTAAAGACGTGCAAGAATTACCACGGTGGGTTTTCCATCCACCGCAGCAGAATTTCTGAAGGAGCAAAGTGCACTATTGGAAGGGCTTGGATGCCGTCCCCGCGGATATGGCTCCCACTGTCGTGACCATTGGCAACTTTGATGGTGTCCACCTGGGCCATTGCGAGGTGCTGGATGCAGCTGTCGCGCAGGCCAAAGCGCGCTCGGCTCAATCGGTAGCGATCACTTTCGACCCGCACCCGGCGCTGGTGCACCGTCCCGATGATGCTCCTGAATTGATCATGGGTCTGGCTGACCGCGTGGACACCTTGGCCAGCGTTGGCCTGGATGCCACGCTGATGATCCACTACACCCTGGAATTCGCGGACCAGAGCGCTGAAGAGTTCGTTCGCTCCATCATCGTAGAGAAGCTGAATGCCGTGGCCGTTGTGGTCGGGCATGATGTGCGTTTTGGCCGCGGCAATTCCGGGGACTTCAGCTACATGCAGGAACTGGGCACCAAATACGGTTTTGAAGTCATAGGTGTCGAAGACGTAGGGGACAAGCGCCGCTTGTCCTCGACCTGGGTCCGTGAAGAACTAGCCGCCGGCAATGTCGAAGCTGCCGCCGCGATCCTCGGCCGGCCGCACCGCATGCGCGGTGAAGTAGTCCATGGCCATGCCCGTGGGCGCGAGCTGGGATTTCCCACCGCGAATCTGGACACCGAAGCCACTGGCATCATCCCCGCCGATGGGGTCTATGCCGGCTGGGTGATCGACGAGGCCGAGGTGCGTTGGCCAGCAGCAATTTCCGTCGGGTCGAACCCCACCTTCGATGGCGTCTCCCGAGTGGTTGAAGCCCACGTGATTGACCGCCCCGAAGAAGGCGTGGAAGATTTCGATCTGTACGGACAGCAGATTGTCGTTGAGTTCATTTCCCACCTGCGTCCGATGGTTGCCTACCGCGGCATCGAAGCCCTCATTGAGCAGATGACCGAGGACGTTGACCAGGCCCGTGCGGTGCTGGCTATAGAACGCCACTAGGAATCATGGCTGAGATACCATCATTGCCGCAGAGGGCTTTCGTCGTGGGCGCCCAGCGCCGCGATGAATTAGCTTCCGCTTTCCAAGCCGACGCTGAAAGCTACGACAAGATCCGTCCTTCCTATCCGCAGGAAGCCTTGGAATTCACGCTGCAGCACCGACCGGTGAGTGCCATTGACATCGGTTGCGGTTCGGGGATCTTCACCGAACAGCTCATCCGTGCAGGCCTGGAAGTCAGGGCCGTAGACCCATCGGCAGAAATGCTCTCGGTCCTGTCCAAGCGGCTGCCGGCGGTCGAGGTAACCTGCGCCGCAGGTGAAGCGACCGGCTTGGAGGCCGATAGCGCTGGCCTGGTGACCTATGCCCAGGCATGGCACTGGGTGGACCACCCTCAAGCCAGTGCCGAAGCGGCCCGATTGCTCCATGATGGCGGTTGGCTCACCCTGCTGTGGAATCAGCTGGATGTCGCCATTCCCTGGGTTCACCGCTTGGCACGCATCATGCATGCCGGCGATGTGCACCGGCCCGAGCTGGAGCCGCCGTTGGGATCCCAGTTCCAGAAGCCGGAGCATGGCATCTGGCATTGGTCCATGGAACTGGATTTCCACGAGATCGTCGAGCTGACCAAATCCCGCAGCTACTACCGCAAGTCTTCAGAAACTACCCGCGCCAAGGTGGAAGCGAACTTGGCCTGGTATTGGCAGGAGCATCTGGGGCACGAGCAGGACGCAAAGGTGCAGGTGCCCTATCTCACCCATGCCTGGAGGTCCCGCCGGCGCACCCGTCGGTGATATGATTGACGATGGTTCTCGCTGCAGTCCGCGGTTGCGAGTTTCCGCCGTGAGCGTCTCGACGTTCGCACCGACTTATGAACGCGGTCCAACTCTAGGAGTTTGTTATGGCATTGGATGCCACTATCAAGAACGAAATCATCAAGGCTTACGCTACCCACGAGGGTGACACCGGTTCGCCTGAGGTTCAGATTGCCGTCATGTCCCGCCGTATTTCGGACCTGACCGAGCACCTGAAGATGCACAAGCATGATCACCACACCCGCCGTGGCCTGATGGCTCTGGTTGGTCGTCGTCGTCGTATGCTCGGCTACCTGAAGAACACCGACATCGAGCGTTACCGTTCGCTGATCGAGCGTCTGGGCCTGCGCAAGTAGTCCTCTGCTTCAGAGCAAGAAATTCCCCGTCTCCGCTTCAGGAGTCGGGGATTTTTCTTTGCCTCCGGGCCTTGGCAACGCCGCTCATGTGTTCGCTATTTGCCGGTACGAATCAAGATCAGTAATCGACAGAGGCAAGAATCGGATGAATTCCTGCTCTCCCAGGATCATCCCGCAGGCAAGCACATGACGGAACAGGCGTCGGAGCGACCTTGGACGCACCCGCTAAGGCTTCCCCGGATTAAATTCCGCCCCGAATATCTCGGTATCTGACCTTCCTGTGGAGCCACGTACCGTTGGGCTAAGGCTAATGAGCCATCCCGCGACATTTTCCGAAACCTGAAGGTCACTTTGACCTCAGGTTTCTTCTCGTTTCTCCAGTTTTCCATGCCCTTTCCGAGGCGCCGCCGAAGTGGTTGCATGGCTACCAAGCACGGAAAAAGCGCGAAATAGAGGGGAACAGGGATGAATAATTTCAAACGGTTGAACTTTCGAAGCATGGGCACGGCGGCGGGGCTGACGGCAGCAGCGTTCTTTTTAGCCTCATGCACTGCGTCAGCTCACGGCACGGATCTTGAGAACCCTGACGGCACAATAACCGTCCGCTACGAAGGAAGCGCCAATACCGTGATCCTTCCGGAGCTGGCTGAAGACCTGGGCTACCTTGACGGTGTGTCCTTGGAATGGGTTGGCAACAACTCCAGCGGGCCCTCGGCGATCCAGAACACGGCCACCGGTGCCACCGAGATCGGCAGCGCGTTCTCCGGAGCAGTGGTGAAGCTGCAGGAAGCTGGATCGCCTGTCACCGCGGTGGTCTCATCCTATGGTTCCAATGCAGACTACTTTGTCGGGTTCTACACGAGCGAAGACAGCGGCATCGAAGAACCGAGGGACCTCATTGGCAAGACAATTGCAGTCAATACTTTGGGCGCTCATTCTGAAGCGGTCGTTAGCAGCTATCTGAAATCCGAAGGCCTGACGCCGCAAGAGATCGAGCAGGTGCAGCTGGTCGTTTTGCCACCTACCGACACCGCACAAGCTGTTCGCACCCATCAGGTCGACGTTGGCGCTCTTTCCGGGGCTTCCCAAGTGCATGCAGTGAAGCAAGGCGGCTTGCGAGAAGTTTTCAGGGACACGGAAGTCTTCAGCAACTTTAATGCCGGAGAGTACGTCCTTCGGGATGATTTCATCGCTCAATACCCTGAAGCAGCGCATTCCCTGGCCACTGGCATTGCCAAAGCAGCGGACTGGGCTTCGACGCATCCGCGCGAAGAGGTCATCAAGAGATTCACCGCAATCGTTGAATCCAGGGATCGCGGAGACGACGTTGAAGCCCTGCAGTACTTCAACGGCTATGGCTTGGGCGAACACGCAGCCATCGAAGACGAGGACTTCAGCAGATGGGCGCAATGGCTCAACGATGCGGGGATTATCGAAGGAGAAATCACCCCCAGCGAGTACTACACCAACGAATTCAACGACCTCGCAAACGAAGGGCAGTAATCGCGCATGTCTACCATTGAGATCAAGAACTTGGGCAAGAAATTCCTCCGCTCCGGATCGAGTGAAGATACTGCCGTCACGGCCATTGAATCACTGGATCTCCGGATCCAGGACGGAGAATTCTTCACCCTTGTCGGCCCCAGCGGATGCGGCAAATCCACTCTTCTGGATATCTTGGCCGGGTTGGCCGCGCCAACTTCGGGCGAAGTTCTCGTTGATGGCGAGCCGGTTTCCGGTCCCAGCCTGGAACGTTCAGTAGTCTTCCAGCAATACGCGCTCTTCCCATGGCTCACGGCAGTGGCCAATGTCGAGGTGGGGCTGGAGAGCCAGGCCCGTCGCGGTCGGGGACTGGACAAATCGGGAAGGCGGATCCGCGCTAACGAATATCTGCGACTCGTTGGCCTGCAGGGTGTGGAAGACAAGTACCCCCATGAACTATCCGGCGGCATGCGTCAACGCGTGGCCATAGCCCGTGCCTTGGCCCATGAACCCAAGGTGCTGCTGATGGATGAGCCGTTCGCCGCCCTGGATGCCCAAACACGCGAACAACTCCAGGACTTGCTGCTAGATATCTGGAGTCGCACCCGAACCACGATTGTCTTCATTACGCACGGCATCGAAGAAGCCGTGTACCTGGGGCAGCGGGTAGCGGTGATGTCCTCCAAACCCGGACGAATCAAGGAGATCATCAACATTGAACTCGACGGGCGCCACAGTGTTGATGACATCCGCTCGGCTCCCCAATTCAGCGATTACCGCCATCGCATCTGGACGCTGCTTCACGAGTCCGCTCCCAGTGCCGGCAAATCGCCGGTGAGCCACAAGTCGCTCGTTTCTCCAGGAGTACCAGCATGAGCACCTTAGCCGTACCGGACCAGCGCCTGCAGGGCTCCACCGGGGAGTCAAATCGGCCTTCTCCTTTCCTGCGTTTGGCCGGAAGACTGCGGTCAACGCTGTACCGTTCGGGTGCGATCATCGGTTTTCTCCTGGTGTGGGAGCTTGTCCCGCAATTCGTCCTGGAACCATCATCCCGGGTCTTTCTTCCTCCCTTGCATGAAGTACTGCAGGCACTGGGGAAGATGATTGCCTCAGGGGATCTGGGCACGCACATCCTGGCAAGCCTGGGCCGGGCGGCCGTAGGATTCACGCTCGCTGTCCTCATCAGCGTGCCCGTCGGATTGGTCGTCGCGTGGTTCTCGAAAGTCGGCGATTTCCTCAACCCGTTGCTGGAGGTATTCCGAAATACCGCGGCCTTGGCGTTGCTTCCGGTCTTCACGCTCCTTCTCGGTATTGGCGAAGTATCCAAGGTATCGATTGTCGTCTACGCGGCGTTCTTCCCGGTGCTTCTCAACACGATCCTTGGAGCACGCAGCGTAGATCCCTTGCTGATCAGGGCGGCAAAAACCTTGGGGCTCACCAGCTACGAGATCTTCGCGAAAGTTGTCTTGCCCTCGTCCGTACCCATCATCTTTACCGGCGTCCGGATGGCAGGAACGTCGTCCGTGCTGGTGCTCATCGCCGCCGAAATGATCGGCGCCAAGGCTGGACTGGGCTTCCTGATCACCAATTCGCAAGCCAGTTTCCTGATCCCGAAAATGTACGCAGCCATACTCACTGTCGCCATCCTAGGGTTCACGGTCAACGCAGCACTTGTAGCGCTGGAGCGCCACTTCTCGCGCTGGGCTCGCGCCTAGACAATCTTCCTACCGAAGGGACTACAACCATGACACGAACTTTGACTCTCAACGCGTTCTTGATGACTACCGGGCATCATGAATCCTCGTGGCGCCTGCCGCTGAGCGACCCTCTTGCCGGAACGGACATCGGCCACTACATCCGTTTGGCGCAGCTGGCCGAGAAAGCGAAGCTCGACGCGATCTTCTTCGCAGACGGCCCAGTGCTTCAAGGGCCGGTCGCCCAACGACCTGCAGGAATCCTCGACCCTGTGACAGTGCTTTCTGCCATCGCCCCGTTGACCCGGCACATTGGGCTGATAGCGACCGCATCAACCAGCTACAACGACCCCTATAATCTTGCCCGCCGCTTTGCAAGCCTGGATGTGATCAGCAATGGGCGTGCGGGCTGGAACGTCGTCACCACAGCAGGCGATGCAGCGGCGAGGAATTTCTCCCAATCCGCCCAATTAGACAGCTCGCAACGATACCGTCGCGCCGAGGAATTCCTGGAGGTGGTGAAGAAGCTCTGGGACTCCTGGGAGCCGGATGCAGTCGTTGCTGACAAGGGAAGCGGGATCTGGGCGGATCCGGGCAAGATACACTCCGCGGCCCACATCGGGGAGCACTTCCAGGTTGCTGGAGCGCTCAATGTCCCGCGGTCGCCCCAGGGGCATCCGGTGATCGTCCAGGCGGGAGCTTCGGCCGCCGGCAAGGAATTCGCCGGGCGATGGGCTGAAGCCATTTTCACCGCTCACCAATCATTTGAGTCTGCCAGGGACTTCTACCAGGAAATCAAGGACAAGGCAGCAGGTAACGGCCGAGCAGCGCATTCGGTCAAAGTCCTTCCAGGAATTGTTCCCATCCTTGGTTCCACGGAAGCCGAAGCCAATGAATTGGCGGATTCCCTGGATGAGCTCATTCTGCCGGAATACGCCAGGAATACGTTGGCCCAGCAGTTGCATGTGGAGCCGGCAATCCTTGAACTGGACCGAGAACTTCCCGCCGAGCTGGAGAATACCGTGGCCAAGGAGAAATCCACCTCCCGAAGGGATCTCATCTTGGATTTGGGTTACCGAAGGAAGCTCACAGTTCGCCAGATCATCCGGGAGCTAGGTCCTGGCCGGGGACACCAGACGTTCTCGGGTACGCCGGAGCAGCTGGCGGACCGGATCGAGTACTGGTTCAAAGCCGGAGCGGCCGATGGATTTAATATCATGGCTCCGGTCTTGCCGGCAGGTCTCGAAGTATTCACGGAGCAGGTAGTCCCGATTTTGCAGCAGCGCAAGCTTTTCCGTACCGAATACGAGCAGAGTACGCTTCGCGGAAACTACGGGTTGCCAGTACCGGCAAATAATCGCTTGGACTTGGCATTCTAGAGCCTGATAGTCGTGTACCGAAGGACGAGAGCCATTG
>NZ_JBLVOC010000027.1:85298-126358 GCF_053543575.1 Glutamicibacter sp. AGC84 | reverse complement strand
TTCGGTTGCCGGTGGGATCAGGCCCCGGCGGATACCGGTTGCTGGTTCAGCTGCGTCCTCCGGGAATGCCTTGGGCGAACAGCATGGAGAAACCGCAAGGAAAGTACTGGCGAGGGGAGCCGCACGAAGTTGATTCGACAGGGCTCCCACCACGGGCAGCAGCTGGTGAAGTGCAAATCGAAGTAGCGCGATTACTACCCGGCATCGCGCAAGAGCAATAAGAGCTTCATCAGCGCCAAGACCCTGGCCAAAACCAAGGCTGTCACCCGTGGCAAGAAGGGCAACGGCGTTTGGGCGCTTTCCAGAAGCAAAGCAAAATCATTAGCTGCAGCTACTAAGGACGGCAAGGCGCCAGTTGGACCCGAAATCAGTGGAGGAGGCAAGAAGGGTACATGTGGCACTTCCACCCGAACAAGCGGACCCCTGACGTTCATCTCTTCTGCGGAAGCTCGACCTGGGAAAGAACTTGCACGAAGCATTGGTGCCGCCAGCTACTGTTGGCGGTACCAATAGTGCTTGAATTGGGGAACTATGACTGACTACCAAGAACTCTTGCAGGCTGCTCGTGCACACTACGGGGTTGGCACTGCTCCACGCGTGTCGGAAGCTGCAGCACTTCTCACCTCGTTGGGTGGCAAGACCTTCGACTACTCCAGGTTCGCCGGCAACCTCATCGATGAATATGTAGACTCGGCACGTGTAGTTGCAGCCTACGATATTTCCGACCCGGAGCTCCTTGCTTCCCGGTCCTTGCCGGTTGAACGCGAAATGATGGAATGGCCTCCCGAAGAAGATGAAGACAGCTACGACGTTGTGTTCACTAAGGATGAAGAGCTGTGGAACGTCATTCAGGACGAGCTCGGTGGGATGAGGCGAGCAATTGTCTTGCTTGAGCATGCTGAAGGGGATGCAGGCGCTGTAGGCAACTTCCGTGTAGCTGGATTCGCACAGTGGCTAAGGGAGACGCTCTGGGCTGCTACCGGTGTCGTTCCGCGGGATCCAGGCTGGCCGGATGAGAGCGCCATTCTGTATGAGAAGGCTTTTGCGATGCAGGGACGGCCAGGTTGCGAACCAGACCCAATCGATTGACGAGTATTGTCGGGTCAATCCGAGACACTTTCCAAGCTGCTTGCATCACCAGCCACGCTTTCGGCAAGGGGTGCATGGCGTTGCATGGAGTACGGAATGCGTCATACAAAGTCCAGTAGAAGTCGAAAACGCTTGGATCCGCGAAGCTACACGGATCCAAGCGTTTTTTATGAGATTTCGGGCTGGGTTACGACTTAGCTCATTGTGCCTCGGCCTCGGACTCGGCGGCTGCGGCTTCAGCGGCCTTCTCCTGGTGGATCACTTCGGCCAAGAGCTTTTCCATTTCCTTGGCGACACCTGCGGCGGAAGCTGGGTTCTGTCCGGTGACCAGGCGTTCGGAGACTTGTACATTCTCTTCGAAGTTATCGGCGGCGATATGCGTGGCGCCTTGCTCGGTGAGCTTGTCGGCCAGGAAGAACGGAATGATCTTGTCCTTGCCTACGGCCACTTCTTCATCGTTGGTGAATGCTGCAACGGTTTTGCCACTTAAGAGTTTCAAACCATGATTCAGCTCGACATCGAGCAGACCGGCCGGGCCGTGGCAGACTGCACCGACAACGCCGCCCTTGTTGTAGATAGCGCCGACCAGCTTTTGCAGGCCCTCATTATTGGGGAAGTCCCACATGGTGCCGTGGCCTCCCACGAGGTACACGGCGTCGTACTGTTCGGGGTCGACGACTTCAACCCTTGCGGTGTTGTACAAGCCGGCACGGGTCGTTTCGTCCTGGGTGAACTGGACCTGGACCGGGTCGTCCTGGTCCACTGTGTCGCGCGGGGGCTGTCCGCCTTTAATGGAAGCGAAGTCGACGAAGTGCCCGGAATCCCGGAACACCTTCCATGGATGTGCGGCCTCGGCGACGTTGTATCCGGTAGGTTCCTTGTCATTACCGATTTCGGAAACGCTGGTCAGGACCATGAGGATTTTCTTCAAGGTGTGCTCCTTTCGCATTCGTCCTTCCACCCTTGTACAACAGGCAGGCTGTCGCAAGGGCGATGCGCAAGTTGCCAGTTTGCTTTCCGGAATCGTGCTCCGGAGGGAGAACAAATGGGAAGTGGCTCCTGTTTCTAGCCTCGGAGCGAGTTTGGCGTGCGTTGCCAACTAAGCATGCGCTTAAAGCCAACGCCCTTGGGGCGGACTTTGCGAGAATGAATGCACCGGCCGGGATGTGCCGTGCATCACTTCTTGAACCTTGGAGAGCCATCCCGGATTGGTATCTTTCGAAAGGATTGCACTCGTGAACACCGCCCCTAGCCTTCTCTTGGTCAACGGCACCATCCATACGCTGGATCCGCATGAACGCATAGTCAATGCGATGGCCGTCCGCGCAGGAAAGATTGTCGCGCTCGGAGAGGATGCGCTGGCGCTGCGTGGGCCGGAAATGGAAATTATCGATCTGGACGGGGCCACGATCATGCCCGGGCTGATGGACGTGCACAATCATCACATGCTTGCCGGGCAGATGGACCTGTTCGAGCTCAACGTTCCGCCAACTCTCAACCTGGACGAGTTCCTGGAGGCAGTCGCGGTCTGGTCGGATAAGCTGGCTGCGGACCAGTGGGTCATCGGTGGCAGCTGGGGTTCGGGCCTGTTGAGCGAGATCAATACGCCCCAGGCACTGGCGCGGCTGGATCAGGCCACCGGCGGCCGGCCGGCCTTGCTCAAGGATGATGCTAAGCACAACCGATGGGTGAACAGCCATGCCTTGGAGCTTGCGGGCATCACCGGCGCGACCCCTCACCCCGAAGGCGGGGAAATCATGCGGGATGCCGAAGGCCGAGCCACCGGCGTGCTGCTGGAAGCCGGCGGGGTCATTGTCGAACAGGTCCGCGAATCACTGAGCCCCACGCCGACTTGGCAGTTGGCCGAAGCGGCATCGCGGGGCATGGAAATACTGCATTCTTACGGCATCACCGGTTTCCAGGATGCTGCCGCCTCCTTGCAACTCATGCAGGCCCTGAAAGAACTCGATGAATCCGGGAATCTGCACGCCTGGGTGGTTTCCAGCATGCAGGCCAATGACTTCATTTTCGGGACCCATCCGCTGGGCGAGGGGATCATTGCCGAGCGCGAGCAAACCAGGTCAACTCATCACCGCCCGGATTTCATCAAGATCTTCCTTGATGGCGTTCCGCCGGCAGGGACCGGAGCCTTCATCGAACCGTATCTGGAGGGTGCGGGATTCCCTGAATGCCATTGCGGCAACACCACAATGCCTCCAGAAGAACTCGAGGGCTGGCTGATGAGCACGGCGCGGCGGGGCATTTCCGCGAAGATCCACTGCACCGGCGATGCTTCGGTGCGCCTGGTCCTGGACACAGTCCAAAAGGTGCGCGATGCAGGTCTGGGCGACCCGAAATACCATATCGCCCACGGCCAGTTCATTCACCCGGATGACCTGCCGCGCTTTGCAGAACTGGGAGTCACCGCGGATATCTCGCCGTCACTGTGGTTCCCCGGGGTGATTACCGAAGCCATGAAACTCGTCCTTCCCGCCGACCGGGCATCCAAGATGCACCCGAACAAGACCTTGCTGGCCACCGGGGCGCTAGTTGCCGGCGGCTCGGACTGGCCGGTGAGCGTTTCCCCGAACGCATGGGAAGGAATCTACGGTCTGGTCACCCGCAAGGATCCTACCGGAGCTTTCCCCGGAACGCTCTGGGAGGAAGAAGCCGTGACCTTGGCGGATGCCTTGCGCATCTACACGATCAATTGCGCCAAAGCGATGGGACTGGATGACCTGACCGGGTCGCTGGAAATCGGTAAGTCCGCTGACTTCATCATGCTCTCGGCAGACCCGTTTGAGGTGCAACTCGAAGAGCTGCCGCAGATCACTGCACAGCAGACCTGGTTCAGCGGGCAAAAGGTCTACGACCGACTCGGATCCTCGAGCGTGCCGGTGCGCTAATCGCCTGCCCAGCACGTTGTTCTCAGCCGGCCAGGGTATCGGCCGGAGCATCATTATTTACCCGCGGCAACTCGCCGCTGTCTCGAAGGAAAGCCATGGACTCGATACTGGCTGGCGCGCGCACAAAAACAGGCGGCGACCGCGGAACCTACATCTACATCGGTGCCTACAGCGCGGTGCTGTACATGGTGCTGCTGACCGCACCGGTGATCGCCTCCAAGCTGGTGGCGCAATTCGGCCTGACGGCTACCCAAGTAGGCGGGCTGCTGTCCATGGAGCTCGGGGCCTTCAGCTTGGCGACTATCCCCGCCTATCTGTGGCTCAAGCGCGTCAACCTCGTGACGGCAACTCGTGTCTTCACGCTGGTTGCCGTGGCCGGAAATGTGGTCTCGGGCTTTGCGGACAACTACGCGCTCTTGGCGGTGTGCCGCATTGTGACGTCCCTGGCTGCTGGCTCGATCACCGTGGTGATCCTGAGCTTGAGCGGCAGGAGCGCGAACCCAGGACGGGCCTATGGGTTATTCGTTGCGGCCCAGCTGGTCATGGGCGCCGTGATTCTGGCGCTCTTCCCGGTGCTCTTCGCGGATTCCGCGGTGTCTGCGATCTACTGGACCATGGCTGGGCTAGCCCTGTGCTGCATGGCGGTTGCGCACCGCATCGATGGCAACGTGCTGTTGGGAAGCACCGCTGACCCGGCTGCCGATAGTGCCAACTACGGGCACCGGCCGGCCCCGAGATCCAAGGCGTTTCTGGCCCTGGCGGCGGTAATGCTTTTCTACGTAGCGTTGAGCGGGGTGTGGTCGTTCATGGGGCAATTCGCGGCGTCCGCGCAGATCAATTTGAGTACGACGAGCCTGATTCTCGCTGTTGCGACAGTCCCGGGAATTGCTTCCTCCTTGCTGGCCACATTCCTGGGCGACCATCCGCGCCGCCCGCTGTTCCTCATGCTCGGTTATCTGGCGATGCTGCTGTCCATCGGCTTGCTGTTCGGGTTGAGCGGAGCCGTGCAGTTCGCGGCCGCGGCGATCATCTTCAAGTTCTCCTGGACCTTCATCCTGCCCTACTTGCTGGCCACGGTCTCCGACCTGGACTCCAGCGGCCACCTGATGAATTCCACGAACTTGATGATCGGCACCGGGTTCGCGCTTGGACCAGTTCTGGGCGGCATGCTCATCGAGGCTGCCAGCGGCTTTGGCGTGCTTCTCGTCGCCTGCAGTGTCGGAGTGCTGCTGTCCATGACCTGCGTGGTTCTCGTCCAGGGCCGCCATCAGCACGGCTTGCCCCAGCGCGTCGCTCCAATGGGAATTCCTGAATAGCAGTGCACGGTCCACCACCGGCACATGCCAACCAGTGGAAAACAACGACTTTCCAGGACCTGCGCCGCTGGTAAAGGTGCCGAGGCATGTTCAGCACCACAACGATTCGCCCAGAGCGCCATGAAGCCCCAGCCGGTGTCCTCGATCCTGTAAGGTTCACGGACACCCGCTGGGGCCCAGGCGCGCTTTTCCGATTGGCGAGGAGCTAGACTGCCAGCTTGCGGCGGATGAATCCGGACGCTTGGTCAACGACGATGATCAGAATCAGCACGATGATGATGTGCGTAAGCATCGTATCGAACTGGAACGACTTGATCGCCTGGTTGATGAGCAAGCCGATGCCGCCAGCACCGACCAGGCCCAGGACCAGTGACGAACGGACGTTGACGTCGAAGCGGTACAAGAGCAAGCCGACGAACTGCGGGATCACCAGCGGCAGTGCGCCATGGGTAAGCTGCTGAACCCGTGATGCGCCGGTGGTGGACAGCGCTTCCTGCGGGCCCTGATCGGTTTCTTCCAGGGACTCGGCCCAGAGCTTTCCCATCACTCCCGTGTTGTGGCAGATCAGCGCCAGCACACCTGCGAAGGGACCCAAGCCCACGGCGGTGACGAAGATGAGCGCAAAGACGATGTCCGGAACCGCGCGGAAGAAGGACAAGATGCTGCGTGCTGCTTGGTAGGCCAGCGGATGCGGCGTCGTGGTGCGGCATGCGAGCACAGCGAGCACCAAGGCCGTAGGAATGGAGAAGGTCGTACCCAGCAAGCCGATCCACAAGGTGACCAGCGTTGCCTCCAAGCCAGGAAGTATGACTTTGTCCCAGCTCAGATCCGGCGGGAATGCGTCGCTGATGAATCGTGCCATCCCGCGCCAGCCTTCCACGAGCAGCGCCGGATCAAAATCAGTTCCCGCGATGGCCAGCAGATGAAGGGCGGCAATCACTGCAACTGCGGTAATCCAAAGGGTACGCCGGGCGGCCTTGTGCGGGTCCCTGGGCAGTGCTGGGGCGGATTTTCCAGCGATCATTTGCGAAGTGCTTTCCACTGCCTGCTCCTTGATGCGAGTCCGGGTATGGAGGCTCATGCTGCAATCCTCTCGGGAGAGTAGAGAATGTCCAAGAAGTCGTCGCCGAGATTCTGGACCGGACCGTTGAAGGCGATACGTCCATGCAGCAACCCGATCGCCCGGTCTGCGTAGCGTTGTGCAAGCTCTGGCTGGTGCAGAACCGCGGCGACTGCAAGGTTTTCGTCGTGCGCCAAGGTAGCGAGCAATTCCATGATGTTCTCGGCCGCATGCGGGTCCAGAGCAGAAACCGGCTCATCGGCAAGCAGCACCGACGCGCGCTGGCACAGGGCCCTGGCGACGGCTACGCGCTGCTGCTGTCCGCCAGAAAGGCGCCCGACCTTGTCCAGGGCGCGGTCGGCCATGCCAACCCGGTCCAGGCAGGCCATTGCTTCTTCCCGCAGTTCGCGCGAGAAGAAAGCGGGGGAGAAAGAGGCCAAGCCGGTGACACGGGCCAGGGCGCCTGCGCAGACATTGTCCAGTGCTGTGCGGCGGGGCACCAGATGGATCTTCTGGAACACCATGGCTGCCCGGGATCGCGCACGGGCTAGATCACGGCCATGGAGATCGGCCAGGTGGATGCCATCCAATTCGATGCTTCCCGAATCCGGCGTGGCCAATCCCGCGACGCACTTGAGGGTGGTGGATTTTCCGGAGCCGTTGGCACCCAGAAAGACCACGAGCTCGCCGCGGTTGACGGTGAAATCGACGTCATCAAGCACGCGGCGCTGGTTGAAGGACTTGGCCAGGGACTTCACCGAGAGGGCCGGACGGGCCAATTGCGTGGTGTCCATGGTTAGATATCGTCCTCGGTGAGGCCCATTTCGGAAGCCAGGTCGAACAGCGGGCCGTAGGTTTCCTTGGTGACTTCCAGCAATGGGCCCGGAGGGGTAACATCCAGGAAAGCTCCTACCTGGGCGATATCTTCCTCCGGCAGGTTCAGCAGCGCGTGCTTAACGGCTTTCTTCAGTTCCGGGTCGGCATCGGCGCTGATGGTGATCGGGTCGTTCGGGATGGGTTCCGAGGTCCAGATCTGGCGGTAGTCTTCCGGGTTGAAGGTACCTTCTTCTTCGGCAACCGCCTGGGTCTGCGAGTTGAGCTGGGCGGCGTCGACAGTTCCGTTGGCCAAGGCCAGCAGTGATTCAGGATGCCCTCCTGCGTAGTTCAAGTTGACTTCGGACTCGGCAATGCCGGCAGTCTTCAGCGCGTAGCGCGGCAGGACATCTCCGGAGGTTGAGCCCACGCCGCCAAGTGCGAAGTCCTTTCCGCGCAGGTCTTCGAGGGTCTTGATTTCTGAATCCTTCGCAACCCAGATGCCACCGGTGTAGGTGCTGAGCTCGCCTTGAGCGGTCCCGAAGGACACGAGCGGTTCAGCGCCGGCCTGCTGGCTGGCGAACACGTATCCCACGGGACCGAACTGGCCAAGATCCAGTTTTCCATTGCGCATTGCCAGTACCTCTGCGGCGTAGTCCTCGACAACTTGGACCTCGACTTCGCATCCGAGCTCGCGCTCCAATGCGTCGGCGAGCACGCCGTACGCCGGTTCGAGCTTGGCTGGTGCTTCGTAGGGCTCGATGCCGAAATTGATGGGCCCATCGGCGCAGAACGCGGGGGCAGCGGAGTCGGCCTGCTCATCCGCTTGGGCGGACCCGCAAGCGGTGAGGGCCAGCAGGCCCAGCGAGACGGCAGAGAATTTAAATGCCTGAGAGATCTTCATGGTTTGCTCCAATGCGTGGTGTAGCTAAGCTAGGCGGTGATCGATGAAGCCATGGCCGGCTTGGCGAGGTTTTTGATGTTCTTGTCGGCCAGGCCGAAGGACAGGGTCATTCCGACTCCGGCGGTCACGGAGACGACGGTAATGGCGTCGGCGGCATTGCGGATGAGCAAGGGGCCGATAGCGCTGGAGGCATAGATTCCTTGCCAGCGTTCAATGACTTTCAGCTCGGTGCCACTCATGTAGCCCCCGATGGCCGAGAGCAATGTTTGCGAGGTCGCTTCCTTGAGGAAGGGAGCTTGGGTTGCGGCGTAGCTGTGCGAATCTCCCATGAGCAGGGTGCCGTCGGGCCTTTGGGTGAACATGACATTCGCCTGGATATCCAGCAGCTCCGGGTGCTCGGCGAGAACTTCAGCCTGCAGGGCCTTGGCTGCTGGCACTTCGGTGAAGGCCTCGTAGCGCAGCATGGAGGTGGCGGTGAGGACGGCCGGCTTCAATTCCAGGTCTTCGGAAGCTTCTGCGCGGAGCATCTGCAGCGCGCACCGGGTGATCTGGTGCTCCTGCGCGATCTGCGGGAAGAGGTAGTCCACGTCGTGGCCGACGCAAACGAAAACCTGGTCGGCTTCGAAGGCGCCGCGATTAGTTTGCACGCTGGCCCGGCGATGCCGGCCGGCACCGAATCCCAAGGCGCTGGTGCTGAACTGGACGTTGCCAGCAACATGGGCGTTGACCCACTGGGCCAGCTTGGCCACCGTGGTGCGCGGGTCGACGCGCAGGTCATCACGCAGGAACGCGCCGCCGAGGAATCCTTCGGTGCTTTCGCGTCCGAGCTGTTCTGCGATGTCCTGCGCGTTGAGCATCTCGACCTGCCCGGTTTCGCGGCGTGCGGACAGTTCGCGCAGGACCTGCAATTCCGTTTCTGTCGAGGCCACCACGACAGCTCCCGATTCAACGGCCCAGAAGCCAGCGCGTTCAGCGTAGTCAAGCCACAAGGGACGTCCTGACTGCGCCAGGTCGTAGAGTTCGCCGGACTGCGCGGTGATGCAGCAGTGGCCGAAGTTGCGGACCGATGCGCCGATGGCCTCATGGTCACGTTCAATGACGATTACCGAGAGGCCGGCGTCCAGGGCACGAGCGGCATGGGCCAGGCCGACAATGCCGGCGCCGATCACCAGCACATCTGCGTGGTTGGCGACTGGCCGGGTCTGTGGGAAATTTTTTTCGTTGCTCACGACAGTGATCATCCATGCCCGGGATGAGCGGATTCAACCCGAAATGGCACTTGTTTGAACAAGTTTGCCTAGAGTTCAGAATGGTGTCCGTCTATTCACTTTCAGTTCACTGGAATGTCTTGTGAATCGCTGATTTCACAATAAAACCACTTGTATGATCAAGAGGTGATGGAGAACAAGAAGCAACCCAAGTACCAAGCCCTCACCACCTGGTTGCGGCAGGAAATAGCGGCTGGCACATGGCACGAAGGAGATGTCCTGCCCAGTGAGGCAGAACTCTGTGCCCGCGCCAATGCCTCGCGTGGCACGGTCCGGCATGCGCTCGCCCAGTTGCGTTCGGAGGGCCTCATTGCGGGGGGACAAGGCAAGCCGCCAATCGTGGCGCAACAGGTGCAATCCCAATCGTTTACCACCTTCATGTCCTTTACTGATTGGGCGCGCTCCATCGGATTGGAGGCTGGACAGGAAACGCGGGAATTGGCGCAGCGCCCGGCCGATGCCCTCGTGGCCGAGCAGCTCGAACTCGAAGAAGGTGCCAAGGTGGTGCAGATCCTGCGCCTGCGCTTGCTCGATGGGAGCCCGGCGATGCTGGAGCGGACTAGCTTTACCCAAGAAGTCGGTCGGCTGCTCTTCGAATTCGATGCGGATGACGGTTCGATTTTCGAGTACCTGCGGGAGCAAGGCGTAGACCTCTACCGAGGCAAGCACACCATCGACGCGGTGGCGGCCGATGAACTGGACGCGCAGCTGCTGGGTGTCCGGCTCGGCGCCCCGCTCCTGCGCGAACGGCGCGTGACTTCCTCCAAATCGGGGCAGAAACTTGAGTACTCCGATGATCGGTATTTGCCGGATCTGGCCAACTTCACCATTGAAAACACCAGCGAGCATCGCGCCTCATTGAGCCGTGTGCGAAGCATTGCTGTCTGAACAGGAAAACACGATGAAACGAGAAGACATGTTTGAACTCATTGCCTGCGATATGGCTGGAACGACCATTGACGAACATGCCGATGTGTACCGGGCTCTGGAGAATGCGGTGTGCGAATTCGGTGTTGAGGTCAAGGAGGAGGATCTGCAGCATTGGATGGGCGCCGAGAAGCAGGAAGCGATCAAAGCGCTGATTGAACTTGGCGGAGCTGTTGCCAGCGATGAGCAGGTGCAAGTGCAGTTTGGCCGTTTCCGCGATCTGCTGCTGGGATATTACCGGGAGAATCCGCCCGTCGCATTGCCAGGTGTCGTGCAAGCGCTGGAACGCTTGGCTGCCAGCGGCAAGAAGATCGCGTTGACAACGGGGTTCTCGCGCGATGTTGCCGATATTATCCTCGATGGCTTGGGCTGGAAGGTCGGTCCTGGCGAACTTCTCGACGCAGTGGTTGCCGGTGATGAAGCCGCAGCGGGACGCCCTGCGCCGTACATGATTCATCGAGCGATGGAGTTGACGGGAATTCGCGATGTAGCCAAGGTTGTTGCCGCAGGCGACACCGCCAACGACCTGCTGGCCGCGCATCACGCGGGAGTGCACGGGATCGGTGTGCTGACCGGGAAGCTGGGCCGCGAAGAGCTGGACCGGTTCCCGCATGCCGCCATCCTCGAATCCGTGGCGGAGCTGCCGGATTATCTCGAGGCGATTGAGCCCGCGGCCGTGTAGTTCGACCCGAGTAATTTTGCAATGCGGAAGATATGTTTCGTTTCGGATTGGGATGCGGGATATGCTGAGCTCTAGTTGGAACATCCCATTGAGATGAAAGAGAGTCGTCATGAGCAAGACTGTTCTTCAGCGCCACCTGTTCGGACCGGGTCCATGCAACCCGTATCCCGAGGCAACGGCAGCGCTCGGCCTTCCGCTGCTGGGCCATCTGGATCCGGAGTTCATTGCACGCATGGATCGCGTTGCTGATGGTTTGCGTACTCTCTGGGGAACCGGAAACTCCCGTACCTTGCCTTTGAGCGCCACGGGCTCAGCTGGCATGGAAGCCGCTTTCGTCAACACCATCAACCCAGGCGACGTAGCGGTCATCGCGATCAACGGCTTATTCGGCGAGCGCATGTGCGAAGTTGCTGCGCGCGCTGGCGCTGAAGTAGTCCGCGTCGAGCATGAATACGGCACGCCGATCGATGCCGAACGCGTTGCCGCGGCGCACCCGAACCCAACCGTCATTGCCGGCGTGCATGCTGAAACCAGTACCGGAGTTGTTTCCGATATAGCCGCGCTGGGCGCAATCAAGGGCGATGCACTGCTGATCACCGATGCAGTGACCTCCATTGGCGGCATGCCGGTGCTGGCTGATGAATGGGGGATTGACGTTGGCTATGCCGGCACGCAGAAATGCCTCGGCGTGGCTCCGGGATTGGCACCATTTACCATTTCAGACCGTGCTTTCGAGCGCCGCGTCCAGAAGCCCCAATCCTGGTATCTGGATCTGGGCTTGCTCGGCGGCTACGCCACAGGTTCCACCGGGGGCCAACGCACCTACCACCACACCGCACCGGTCTCGATGGTCGCATCGCTGGAAGCCGGCATCGACCGCATCCTGGCCGAGGGCCTGGACGCGGTCACCGCCCGCCATCAGGAAGCGGGAGGCTTGCTGCAAGATGGCTTGCAGGAAATGGGCCTGGAGCTATTCGCCCAGGAGGGGTACCGCCTGCCGCAGCTGACGACGGTCTACGTTCCTGAAGGCGTTGATTCGGCGAAGGTCCGTGGATACCTGCTCGACCGCTTCAATATTGAAATCGGCGGCGGTGTCGGCAAGTACGCGAGCACCGTATGGCGCGTCGGCATGATGGGCCCCAACGCTAATCCGGGTTCGGTGGCGCTGCTGCTGGCTGCGCTGAAGGAAGCGATCGACAAGGCCTAAGCCCGTGAGGGCCGTGGCCTACTGAGCGCAAAGCAAGGCGGGGCCAACCAGGAGATGGAATGGTCCCGCTTTTTGCCGTGGCCCTTGGGCTAGCCCAGCTGGTCTTGTGAATGCGCAAAGTGCAGCTGCACCGAATCGTCACCGGTCGAAAGCCTGGCGTAGCCGCCAATCGGCAAGGTGAACATCGGGGAAGTGTGGCCGAAATCGAGGTTGGCCACAACCGGGATGCGCTGCAGGATCGGGTGCTTTGCGATGACTTGCTCCAGCAGGCTACGGGTGATGCCGGATTGCCGCTGGAAACGCCCAATGGCCAGCCCGGTCAGGCCAGCGGCGCCAGGGGACTGCAGGAAAGAGGCGAGCTTCCGGGCGATTTCGTGGATGTCTTCGGAGGAGTCTTCCTCGATGAAGAGCATCGCCCCGTGCAAGGATGGCATGAATTCGCCGCCCTGCAACAAATGCAGCGTGCCCAGATTCCCTCCAATCACCGTGCCCGTGGTCGCTCCTTGATTCAGGATCCACGGTCCGCCGGATGCCTGGAAGGACCTGTTGTCTTGATCCATGAACCACAAATCGTCGGTGAATTCGCTGGCGTGCTCGATGGTCCACGCGTGCTCGTGGGTTGCGGTCCGGAACCACTGTCCGGTTGGTTCAAAATGATCACGCATGCCGAAGCTGGACCAATGCGCGCCGACATAGGTAACGAGGCCGGTCTTGGCATGCACGGCGTTTGCCAGCGCGGTGAAATCCGAATAGCCGCAGAAGACCTTGGGATTGGCGGCAATGAGATCCCAATCGAGGTAGGGGAGCAGCTCGTTTGAATTGAAGCCGCCAATGACCGAGATGATTCCGGCGACAGAAGGATCGGCAAATGCGGCGTGCAGATCGGCCACGCGCGACGGGATCGGCGAGCTGTCGAAGTCATCGTTCTCGTCTACGTGATCTCCGAATTCCTGCTTGAGCCCCATGGCCTCGAAGCGTTCAGTGATCCACTTCGTATTGTCGAATTCCATCACGAAGGCGCGGGAGCACGATGGCGCGATGGCCCTGATGGTGTCTCCGGATTGCAATCGGGCTGGGACGATGGTCGGCTTCTCATGGCTTGTCATGCAATCAGTCTAGGGTCTGGCTTGGCAGGGGATAATAACCCGCACGCAGTCGCAGGCGACTAGTTGGCGAAATTTTCGCAACAAATGAAGATATTCCGCTCCAGCTACTGGGAGAATACTGCGAAATTCGATAACGTGGGCGGGACAGCGCAATTTCTCTAAAGAAAGAAGCAAATAAGGTGAAGTCCCTCTTCGACTTGGAATTCAAACAATTCATCACGCCATCGATCATCAAGATCGTTTACATCCTGATCATGGTCCTGTTGGCGATCGGCTACCTCGGAATCGTGATTTCCGGGTTCATGGCTGATGCAATGCTCGGCTTCCTCATGCTCCTGATCGTGGGTCCTTTGGTGTCCCTGGTCTATTTGGTCCTGGTCCGTGCAGGACTCGAATCCTTGCTGGCACAGATCCGCACGGCAGAGAACACCACTGAACTCGTTCGTCTGGCCGGTGGCATCCCGCCGGCAGAAGGCGGCTACCGCCCGCACCCGGGTAATCCTCCTGCTCCCCAGCAGCCGCAGGATCCAACCGCCAATGGCGGCGGCACTCCGCCAGCCAACCCTTACCAGAAGTAAGTCCAACGGCCAATGGCCCGCCCCCGTGGTGCGGGCCATTGGCCGTTGTTGAGCGAACAGCGTGCAGAACTACCAGTCGCTGGACGCTTTGAGCGACAGCACTGGGCAGGAAGCCTGGAGCAGAATCCGTTGCGCGTTGCTTCCCATGAGGAACTTGCCCATTGCCGTCCGCTTGCGCAGGCCGATCACGATCAGCTCGGCTCGTTGGGCCTGGGCTACATGCAGGATCTGGTCTGCCGCATCGGCACCCTGGGTGTGGCGCTCAATCCAGAAATCGATGCCGGCATCAGAAAGGCGGGCTTCCAGCTCGTGGTACTGCTTCGCGTCAATGAGCCTGTCGTCAACGAGCTGATCGCCCTTCGAAGAGTTCACTACGATCAATCGCACCTCGCTGCGCCTGGCTTCGAGAATGGCTCGTTCCAAGGCGGCTTCGCCTTCTGGCGAGGGAATATAGCCCACTACGATCGTCATGATTCATTCCTTTCAGCAGCCTTGCTGTTCTCATTTCCGTGGCCAGGCTTCGCCTGTTCCGGCTCGGGGCCGCCAGCTGCATCGTCGCCCAGCAGGGCCTCGGCGGCGGCAGACGCTGTCCCGCGTTTGCGCCGAATAGCGGAGATCAGCACTGGCAGCAGGAGCAGGACGGCGATGAGCACGTAGATGCCCACGGCCAGCGGCTCGCTCCAGAGACCTGAGACTTCACCAGCAGAAAGCTGGAAGGTCTTGCGCAGCTGTTCCTCGGCCATGGGGCCGATGATGACACCAAGGATCAGCGGAAGCACTGGCAGGCCGAAGCGGCGCAAGGCAAAGCCCAGCAAACCGATCAGCAGCAGCAGCCAGAGATCAGCTACCTGCATGTTCACCGAGAAGGCGCCCAGCGTTGCGAAGAACAAGATGCCTGCGTACAGGTAGGGGCGCGGGATCTTCAGCAGCTTCGCCCACAGCGGCGCTAATGGCAGGTTGATCAGCAGCAGCAACGTGTTGCCAATGAACAAGCTGGCAATCAGGGCCCACACCAGGTCTGGTTCATTCTCGAAGAGCAGCGGACCGGGCTGGATGCCTTTCATGGTCAAGAACGCCAGCATCACCGCAGCGGTGGCATTGGTGGGCAAGCCCAAGGCGAGCATCGGAGTCAGGGTGCCAGCGGCAGAGGCATTGTTCGCGGCCTCCGGGCCGGCAACGCCCTCAATGGCGCCGTGGCCGAACTCCTCAGGATGCTTGGACAGCTTCTTTTCGGTGACGTAGGACAGGAAGGTCGGAACTTCGGCACCGCCGGCAGGCAGCGCGCCGAAGGGGAACCCAAAGGCGGTACCGCGAAGCCAGGGCTTCCACGAACGCTTCCAATCTTCCTTGCCCATCCACGGGGCACCCACCGGAATGGTGCGGGCCGGGCTGGTGCGCAAGTGCGCGGCAATCCACAGCGCCTCGCCGATGGCGAAGATCGCCACGGCGACCACCACGATGTCCATGCCGTCCACCAGGGGAGCGAAGCCGAAAGTCAGGCGCTGCTGCCCGGAGACCGGGTCCATGCCGACCAGGCCAATGGCCAAGCCCAAGCCCAGGGAAGCGAACCCGCGGATCTTGGAAGAGCCCAAGACTGCGGTGACAGTTACCAAAGCGAGGACCATGATGGCGAAGTAGCTCGGTGCGCCAAGGCCCACCGCGAACTTCACGACGATCGGGGCGACGGTCACCAGCAGCGCGGTACCGATGGTTCCTGCAACGAAGGATCCAATGGCCGCGGTGGCCAAGGCCTGTGCCGCACGGCCGGCCTTGGCCATCTTGTGGCCTTCGATGGCCGTGATGACTGTTGCCGATTCACCCGGGGTATTGAGCAGGATCGAGGTGGTTGACCCGCCATACATCCCGCCGTAGTAGATGCCGGCGAACATGATCAGTGCGCTGGAAGTTTCCATGCCGAAGGTCAATGGCAGCAGCAGTGCCACAGCCATGGCCGGGCCGATGCCCGGGAGCACTCCTACAGCGGTGCCCAGGATGACACCGGCGAAAGCGAAGAGCAGGTTAATCGGGGTCAGCGCCGAGGCGAAGCCGCCCATCAATAAATCCAGAGTTTCCAATTAGAGCACCCCCGAGAGGATTCCGGCCGGAAGCTTGATGCCCAGGCCCAGATAGAAGCCGTAGAACGAACCAAGCGCCAAGGCAAGCGAAATAACCAAGGTCAATACCCAGCGCCGCGCACCCAGGCAGGTGGCCGCGCCGAAGAACATGATGGTTCCCGAGATGACCCAGCCAGCCCAATTCACGATCAGCAGGTTCAGCACGAAGATGCCGATCAGCGGGAGCAGGACCTTCCAATCCGAAGGTTGGCTCAGGTCCACGTCTTCGCCTTCTTCGCCCGCTGCAAGGTTGCCACGCATGACGGTGATGGCCAAGGCAATGGACGAAAGAATGAGAATGCCCGAGACGACGTAAGGCAGGGCCTTGGGACCTACAACGTCTGCCTGGGAGTACGTCACATGAAGCTGCGACGCGTCAACAAACACGATGATTCCGACGATAAGAAGAAACGCGGCGAACAGGAGTTCGACGCGTTTCTTCTTTGCGGTGCCTACTTCGCTCACGCCAGGCCCAGGGTCTTCAGGACGCTGGCAACGCGCTCGTCCTGGTCGGTGAGGAAGGCGGAGAATTCGTCACCGGTCATGAAGGCGTCGCTCCAGCCGTTGGTCGCCAGGGCTTCCTTCCACTCGGCCGAATCATGCATTTCGGTGACCAGGTTGACCCACTTGGCCTTGTCCTCTTCGGAAATCTCAGGTGGAGCCACCAGACCGCGCCAGTTGGAGAACACCAGATCGATATCCGATTCCTTCAGGGTCGGGGCATCTACGCCTTCCAGGCGCTCTTCGCCGCTGGTGGCCAGTACGCGAACAGAGCCCTCTTCGATCTGCTGCATGTACTCGCCGGCACCGGAGGCAGCGAAGGCCAGCTTGTTGCCCAGGATGGCCGGCAGCAAGTCGCCGCCGCCATCGTACGATACGAAGTTCACGTCCTTGGGATCAATGCCCACGGCTTCGGCCAGCTGCATTGGCAGCAGATGGTCCGGGCCGCCAGGGGAGGAGCCGCCGCCGACCGAGAGCTTGCTTGGGTCGTCCTTCCAGGCCTTGACCAAGTCGTCAATGCTCTTGTACGGAGAATCCTTGGAAACCATGATCGCTCCGGGCTCTTCGATGAGCTTGGCAATCGGGGTGGTATCGGTCAGCTTGGAGTCGGTTTCGTTGGTGTAGCTTGCACCCACCACGCCCAGGCCCATGAGCATGGCCAGATCGCCATTGCCCTTCTCATTGACAATGCGGGCCAAGCCGACGGTGCCGCCGGCACCGGCAAGGTTGAAGACTTCCGGGTTGCTGGCCAGCGATGCGTCATCCATGACCTTGGCGGCAACACGGGCAGTGGTGTCGTAGCCGCCGCCTGGGGTGTTTGGCACCATGATGCGGAGGTTCGCGATGGGGCCCTTGGACTCTGCGGCGTCAGTGCTGGAAGACTCTGATGTCACGCCGCAGCCAGTGGCGGTCAGGGCCAGTGCAGCGGCAGCTGCCAGCGCGCTCAGCGCACGGAACGACTTGAACGGTTTCATGGGGATTCAGCCTCTTTGCTTTCATCGGGGTTGCGAGTGATACCAACTTACGTGCCATCGTGAGCCGGGTCACTCTTGCGTACTCAAAGAAAATACTGTTCATTGTGTAACCGGAAATTGTGATCTGAACCATTCGAATCTTCGGTAAGGTAGCACAGTGCCCGGATGCAGGTGCCAGCAAGGACCTGCCGGGTGCAACGTGGATTTCTGGAATATTGGGGGCGAGGCAATGGGTGCCATGCGTTTCTGGCTCGCTAATCTGTACACGCGCCGCAAGCTGACCCTTGCAGGGCAGTACCTGATACTGCAACTGCTCATTATCGCGGTGGTGCTGGCCGGGGTCATCACGGTATCGCTGACCCAGGCCACCAATAACTTCGAAAAAATCGAGGGGCGCCGCAGCCTCTCGGCCGCCGAATCGCTGGCTGCAAACCCCCTGCTGCGCGTGCTCCTGCCCGAGGCGGAGCCGGAAATGGGTTCGGCGTTGCCTGCCATGGGCGAATCGGTGCGCAGCACCTCGGGTCTCCAATTCGTGACCATTGCCGATCCCCGGGGAACGGTCGTCACCTCCAGCTATCCGGATGAAGTCGGAACCTCGATACTGCACCCTGAATCCGCCGTCACCGAAGGCCGCGGATGGACCGGGGAAATCTGGCGCAATGGCAACCATGTATTGATTGCGCAGGTTCCGGTGCTGGATGACGAGGGGAAGATGGTCGGCATCGTCAGCGCCGGCCAAAGCTATCCCAGCACCGGTGAGATGATCCAGGAGATCGCCCCCAACGCCTTGTTCACCCTGGTCATTTCCCTGCTGCTGGGGACCGCCGGCTCAGTCTTGCTGGCCCGCCGGGTCAAGCACCAGACCCGCGGGCTTGAACCCCGGGAAATTGCAGAGCTTTTCGAGCATCGCGAAGCCCTGCTGCACGGAGTCAAAGAGGGAATCATCTCGGTGTCGCCGGATAGCCGGGTGATGCTGGCCAATGATGTCGCCATCGAGCTGCTCCAGCTTCCCAGCCACTGCGTGGGCAGGACCCTGGACGAATTGGATGTTGTTCCGCAGGTGCGCCATGCACTGACCACCAGCCAAGAGCTGCCCGACCGGCAATTCCTTGTCGGCGAGCGGGTATTGGTCTTCAACCGGATGCCGGTCAAGACCGCCAGGCGGGATTTGGGATCGGTCACCACCTTCCGCGACAAGACCGAACTGACCCTGCTGGAACAAGAACTTGGAGACAGCAAGGCCACCGCCGACATGCTCAGGGCGCAGACCCATGAATTCGCCAACCAGCTGCACGCAATTTCCGGGTTGATCCAGCTCGGGGAATACGACGAGGTCGTGGGCTTCATCGATGGCGTGAGCTTCAGCCGGAGCAAGATCTTCGAGGACGTCTCCGCATGCATCGCCGAACCCACGATTGCCGCGTTGCTGATTGCCAAGTCCAGCGTGGCCGCCGAGCGAGGGGTGCACCTGAAGATGGCGCCTAGCTCAACCTTGGGCAGGTGCGAGGACCAGCTGGCGCGGGATCTGACCACCGTGATCGGCAATCTCGTCGATAACGCGATGGACGCGGCCGCTGCGGCTGCCAATCCGGAAATCCAGGTCGGGATCGAGGAAACCAGCGAGCTGGTGCGAATCACCGTGAGGGACAATGGAGAAGGCATCGCGGAAGATGCCATGGACGAGATCTTCACCCAAGGTTTCTCCACCAAGGACAGCGCGGTTTCCGGCGGCAGGGGCTTCGGCCTTGCCATCAGCCGCCTGGTTTGCCGCCGCCGCGGTGGAGAGCTGGCCGCGGCCAATGCACAAGGTGCCCGGTTTACCGCCACGCTCAGGAAGTAGGAAGCAAGAAGTGATCAAAGTACTGGTGATCGACGATGACTTCATGGTCGCCAAGGTGCACGCTGGATTCGTCAACAGCGAACCGGGGTTCACCGTGGTCGGCGTGGCGCACTCCGCCGGTGACGCGATCAAGGCCGCCGGCGCGCTCTCGCCGGATCTCATCTTGCTCGATATCCATTTGCCGGACATGAACGGCCTGGACCTCTTGCAGCGCCTGCGCGAAGTCCAGCCGGAGCTCGATGTCCTGGTGATCAGCGCGGCGCGGGAAATGGATACCGTGCGCCGCGCGCTTCGTGGCGGCATCGTCCACTATCTGATGAAGCCCTTCTCGCGGGATGACCTGCGCGAACGGCTGGAGCACTACGCAAAGGCCTACCAGCCGCTGGGCGAAGCAGCGGACCAGGAATTGCAGCAGGCCGATGTGAACATGCTCTTCGGGCTCGGCGGACAAAAGCGCCGGCCTCTTCCCAAAGGCTGCAGCGCCGAAACCATGGAACTGGTTGAGAGCATCGTCAAGGAAGCCGCCGAACCCATCTCGGCCACTGAAACCGCGCAGAAGCTGGGCACGTCCCGGGTGAGCGCTCGCCGGTATCTGGAATACCTGGCAGAGGAAAACCTGGCTCAGGTGAACCTGCGCTACGGGGGAGTCGGCAGGCCCGAGCGCCGCTACTCATGGAGGGGCTAGCCCCGGAACTTGGGTTTTGCAGATCAGGAAGCACTGTGGCTGCGTCCAAAAGCACGCAGCCACAGTGCGCGGTTCTGCTCAGCGCTACTTTGACGTGGCCTTTTCAGTGGCGGCCAAGTCTTCCACGCTTTCGGACGGAACGGGAGCCATATAGCGTTCCAGGCTGTCGTCCAATTCGCTGAGCCACGGCGTATGGTGCGTGGCTGCCATGGTACCGGTCATGACCGAAGGATAAACCTTGTCCCGGTAGGTCATGATGTTTTTCTTCTTGTCGTTCTTCCACGCCATGAAGGTACGGGTGACCTCATCCAGATCGAACATGGGGTAATCGGTCTGCTCGATGAGATCGCGAATGTAGTCGGCCTGGAACTTCACTTCGTCTTCAGCGGTTTCAATGGCATTAAAACGCTTCAACCACGCATCGATGCTGATCCGCTGGTCGCCCGCTGCGGGGATCGAGGCCTTCCCGGTAATCAGATCACGGACGTACCATGCTTGGGCATCGAACATGTTGAAGGTGAACCACTGGTCCTGGGCGCCCAGGTAATACAGCTTGTTGTTGTTCTCGGATGCGACACCACGGTACAAGGTATCCGGATACACGTTGTTCGGCGAGTCCAGAGCCAACCCGGAGGGCAAGAACGGGTAATGGTGGAGGTAGCCGGTACAGAGGATTACCGCATCGAACTTGCGTGATACGCCATTGCTGAAATGGGCCGTGGACCCTTCGAAGCGATCGATGAGCGGAAGCTCCTCAATGCCCTGGGGCCAGTCGAAGCCCATCGGTGCGGTGCGGTAGCTGTAGGTGACCGAGCGCGCACCCATCTTGAAGGACTGGACGCCGATGTCCTCGGCAGAGTAGCTGGCGCCGATGAGCAGGATGTCCTTGCCGGCGAAGCGCTCGGCTCCACGGAAATCGTGGGCATGCATGAGCTCGCCGGGGAAAGTGCCTATTCCTGCGAATTCAGGAACGTTAGGGAAACTGAAGTGGCCGGTTCCGACCACGACATGGGTGAAGTCGCTGGACGCAGTCTTGCCGGTTTTCAGATCTTCGGTGGTGACGGTGAAGAGCTCGGTGCTTTCGTTGTAATCTACCCAGCGGACCACGGTGGCAAAGCGCACGTACTTCTTTATATCGGATTTCTCTGCGCGGCCATTGATGTAATCCCAGAGCACGGCTCGTGGCGGATAAGACGAAATCGGCCCGCCGAAATGCTCATCGAAGGTGTACTCGGCGAATTCCAGGGCTTCCTTCGGGCCATTGGACCAGAGATTGCGGTACATGCTCGAGTGCACTGGTTCGCCGTATTTGTCGATCCCGGAGCGCCAGTTGTAGTTCCACTGGCCTCCCCAATCATCCTGCTTTTCGAAGCAGACGATTTCTGGGATATCTTGCCCTGTTTTCTTGGCAGAATCGAAAGCCCGCAGCTGGGCGATGCCGCTGGGTCCTGCTCCAATGATTGCGACGCGTTGAGTCAAGCGTTCCTCTCCGGCCTGTAAGCCTTGAAAATCTCGCGCAGGCCGCAGTACCGGAATCCGGGATATTTGGCCGCGCGTTACAACAAATGTGCTCTAAACCAGTTCTCTAGCCGTGCGGACGGGAGGTGCAGATTTCTATATGAAAACCTTCCATAGGCACAGGCTATAAATCCCTATTCTACCAGCCGTCAATTATATGGATCTTGAATGCAGAGGTCAGTGGGTATTTTCGGAATGAGTCAGCCGGAAGAATAGCGTGCAATCGAATGCCAAAGAGGGTGGTCAGGAGTTGGTACAGAGCAGAAGGGAACGCTGTGGTGCAGCCCCGTTGGAACCCGGATCAGCTGCACAGCGGAATGCGGGTGCTGGAACTTTTGCGCGAGTCTGAAAAATACAGGGGCGCAACGTTGAAAACCGTGCGTAATCGTGTCGTTGAAAGGGGAGCTGTGGCAGGACTGAAGAGTCCAGTAGCTTCGTCACGGTGCCGGGACCTGTCCGGAGGAAATTAGCTCCAGGGATTAAACGAAGGACGCTACAGTATTCTGTCGGTGCTCGCTGGCCGGATAGGAGCCGAGGATCTTGATTTCCCAGGTGAAGAAGTCCAGCTCCTCCAGGGCTCGGCGTACCGGAAGATCGTCGGGGTGTCCTTCGATATCAACCATGAAAGTTGTGGCCGCGAAGCCGGAACCCACCATGTAGCTTTCCAAGCGGGTGAGGTTCACGCCGTTGGTAGCGAAACCGCCCAGGGCCTTGTACAGCGCACTAGGAACGTTGCGAGCCTGGAAGACCAATGTGGTGATCACGGATTCTGGCATGGTGGAGCGACTCGGGAGATCCTGCCGGCGTGCAAGTACAACGAAACGAGTTGTATTGGTCTGGTCATCCTCCACTCCTGTAGCCAGCGCTTCCAAGCCATAGAGTTCTGCTGCCAGAGGTGGCGCCAAGGACAGCTTGGTGGGATCATTCCAATCGCGCACCTCGCGCGCGGAACCTGCGGTATCCCCGGCAATGATCGGAGTGAGCTGATGCTCGCGAATGATCTTGCGGCACTGGCCCAGCGCATGGATGTGGCTGTGCACTTCAGTAGCGCCCGAAATGGTGCTGCCTGGCAGCCCCAGCAGATCGAATCGGATTCGCAGGTAGTGCTCGGCCACGATCTGCAGCTGCGATTCGGGCAGCAGGACGTGGATATCGGCAACGCGTCCGGCCAGCGAATTCTCGATGGGGATCATGGCCAACTCAGCTTCGCCGTTTTCCACCAGGGCGAAAGCATCCTCGAAGCTGGCGCAGGGCACGGCTTCCATATCGGGAAAAAGTTCTGTGCAAGCCATATTGGAATTGGAACCGGCTTCGCCCTGATAGGAAATCTTGTTGCGCATTGAATCAACATAACCCAGTGCCCCTTTCCTGATGAAAAACTTGTGTCAAGGTTGCGGGGACGGGGCTTCTGGACGTCGAGGGCGCGACACCTGACGATGCTTGCGCCCCTTGCCGAACGGAGCTTGGAGTGCTGATGAATTACGGCAAGGTATGCGGATCGGCGACGAATTTTCACGCGAACATAGTTCCGTTCCTCTGCTCCTGGGCCAATTGCGGTCGTTATGCTGTAGACCACAGGGCAAAGGAGCATCAACCATGGCGAGCATATTGGTTCGGCAAGATGACGGGGCATGGTTTGAACCCCAAAAAATTGGGTATGCCTTGGAATCAGAATTACAGGAGATCCTTGCGAACCACCCGGAACTGATTCCAGGCGTGAGTTCCGAAGCGAAAGCCTGTCGCGAATTCCAGTCCGAGGTCGGCCCCGCAGATATTGTCGTGGTGGATGCCGGAGGGGAAGTCACCCTCGTCGAATGCAAGTTGGCGTCTAATCCGCAGATCAGGCGTGAAATCGTTGGCCAGATGTTCGACTATGCCTCGCGTCTATGGAAGATGGACGTCGACGAATTTGCGCAGCGCTGGAGAGACCGTTCTTCCACGCCGCTTTGGGATGAATATACTGAGACGGCGACGACACTGAAAGAGTCCCTTGCGCTGAACCTGACGCAGGGAAATTTTCGAATCGTGCTAGCGGTCGATGCAATCAATGCCCAGTTGAGACTCATGGTTGAATACTTGAATATGATGGCCGGCCCAGGGACATCGATCGTTGCAGTCGAATATGCCCGGAGGCGGCATGGGGAGCTTGAACTCCTGTTGCCTCACGTATTCGGCGAAGAATTGGCCAATGCGAAATCAACACCGGAGAATCGCCAGACCACCCGGTGGGAAGCAAGCAGCATCCGCTCCTGGCTTCTTGAGAGTGACAGGCAAAGCTTGGAAGCGTTCGACGAACTGATTAATTCTGCGCTCAAGTCGGAATTGCCATTCCTAGGGTCGAGGTCAAAATACCCCGCGGGCACGATTCCCATTTTCGATTCAATGGGAACTCGGCTTGGCACCGTATCGATATTCTATTTCAGTGTGCAAGGGCTGTCCCTGGAATTCAATTTCAAGCCTCTTTCCCAGTTGCCACTCGAAGAAGCGCCTGAATCTGAGGCCAGAGAATTCTTCTTGAATGAGCTGATTGGAATCCCAGGACTGGAAGAGGTCGGAAGGAGCCTGCGGCGCAGCAGCTTTGCCAGTCGAAAGCCTAACGTTCCGCTCTCGCAGATTCCCCCGGATTCGGTGCAACGCGTCGTCAATGCGCTAAGGATTTTTACAAGCTTTGGATCGCAGCAATCCTATTGAGCTGGAGCTTTCCCTCCGGAGGAAAAGCTTGCTCACCGCCGGTAGTGCTCCGCCAGCTTCTCCAGACCCTCGTCAATGCCTACCGCAGGTTTCCAGTCCAGGACTTCATGGGTTTCGCGCTGGTCGAACCAATGCGCGGTAGACAGCTGCTCGGCCAGGAAACGGGTCATCGGCGGCTCATCATGAACCAAGTTGCGCGAACCGGCTGCCAACCACAACTTCTCGATCACCGAACCGGCCGCACGGGCCAGCCAGCCCGGAACGTTGAGCTTCGGAGCCGGGGCGCCGCCAGCCTTGCAGATGCCGGCGATCAGCTCGCCCACCGGCCGAGGTTCGCCATTGGTGACCACCAGGGCTCGCCCGTGGGCGTGGTCCATGCGTTCCAGGCCTCGGACAATCGCCGCAGCGGCATTGTCGATATAGGTGGTGTCGATCAGTGCTGCGCCCTGGTCCAGCAAGGGCAGCCGTCCGGCCTTGGCCCGCTGGATGACGCGTTCCACCAGCTGGGTATCGCCGGGTCCCCACACAACGTGCGGGCGGATGGCGGTGACGCGAAGTGCTGGCGAATCGGCGCCCAGGGCATTGAGCTCGGCCGCTGCCTTGGAGCGTGCATAGAATCCATGCGCCTTGGCCGGATCGGCCTCGCCCGCACCGGCGCCCGCCAGCGAATCGCCGAAGTGCGCCACGGAAGGGGAAGAGACGAACACGAAATCCCTGATTCCTGCGCGCTTGGACGCTTCGAGCAGATTGCTGGTTCCCGCGATATTGGTGGCGGCGAAGTCTTCCCATGCACCGGTGAAGGAGACCTTGGCTGCCAGGTGGATGACCGCGTCCATGGACTCCACGGCCGCGGCGACAGCCTGCGGATCCGTGAGCGAGCCGCGGACTTCATCAGTGGCTGATGCCGAGCTGCCGCGCTGGAAGGTGCGCACATGGTGGCCCCTGTCGCGCAATAGCTGGGCTACAGCGCCGCCGAGCATGCCGCTGGCTCCGGTGACCAGAACGCGACGGGCAGCGTCTTCATTTTTCGATGGGCTCACGGATTGCGGATCCTTCCACCTGCGAGGGTCGCGGCAGCCCAGTGGGCGAGCGCGGCCCGGTCAATCTTGGAGTTGTGCCGGATATCGGTGGGCAGGCTTGGGACTACCAGGACCGCTGCCACTTCGGTGCCGGTGGCCGCGACCGCGGTGCGAACTTGGCGGGCCAGATCGCTGGCGGCCGGACCGGATTTGCGGGCCGCGGGCACCGTTTCCATGACGACCACCGCGGCCTGGGTTCCGTCAGGTCCCACGCCGACCAGCGCGGCACGGCCAGCGCCAGCAACCGACTCGGCAGCGTGCTCGGCGGCTACCGGGGTAACAGCGCCCTTGGCGGTGCGCAGCACGTGGCCAAGGCGTCCCTCGACCCACAGGCGTCCCAGCTCATCGAAGTGCCCGACATCGCCGGTGCGATGCCAGCCGGGGATGGAGACGCTGAGCTGTTCGGTGATCCACAGCCGGTCGTAGCGGTCCTTGACGTGCGGGGCGCGGACCAGGATTTCGCCGGTGGCATTCGGGGTGTATTCCGGCTTGTCTCCGGCCACGCCCAGGGCATCAATCGGTGCGATGGCAACGGTGGCTCCGGCGACAGCGGTGCCCACGCACACGCCATTGCCCGCTCCGGCAGCGCGGATGCCGGCCAAGTCGATATCGGTGACCGGCAAGGCCTCGGTCATGCCGTACGGGGTGTGGACCCGGGCATTGGGAACCAGATCCTGCACCCTGGACAGCAGATGCTCGGGAATCGGGGCGCCGGCGGACAGCATCAGCGAGACGCCTTCCAAGGTTTCCCGCTGAGCCTGGTTCAGCACATCCTGGGTTTCCAGGACGTTAGCCAGCGCGGCGGGGGAAGCGAAGACGGTGGTTGCGTCCACTGCGAGGGCGGCATCTGCCAACGCGGCGGCAGTCAAGGTCCGCGGTGCGGTGACGTCCATGTCCGGGGTGACCGAAGTGGCACCCAAAGCAGGACCCAGCAGCGCGAACGGAGCGAAGCCTGCCACCAGCGCAGAGCCGGCCTTGAGGTTGTAGGTTTCACGCAGGGTATCGCGCATGGCGGCCAGTTCGCGATGCGTGTACACCACTCCCTTGGCCGGACCGGTGGAGCCGGAGGTGAACAGGACCGCCGCATCGGCATCCGGATCGGATGGCTCGAAAACCCGGGACCCGGAAGCGGCCTGGCTGCCGGCTTCGTAGAGCTCGGGCAGGGTATGGGCTACCCCCAGCAGCTTGCGCTTCGCAGCAGGCAGGTCTCCAGCGGCAATCCTGGTTCCCGGCCAGCCGAACAGCCGCGCACCGGTGAGCGCACGGTCGATGCCAATCAGGTAGCTCGGGCCAGCACCCTTGATGGCTCGTCCCATGCCCTTGGTGCCAAGGCCGGCATCGGCCACCACAATGACCGCCCCCAGACGCAGGCAGGCGTAGATCAGGGTGGTCAGTTCAATTCCCGGTGGAACCAGCAGGTTCACCCGGTCGCCGGGCTCCACTCCGATCTGCCGCAACCCTGCGGCCAGGGCATTCACGCGCTGGCCGAGTTCGGCCCAGGACAGCGATCGCGCAGGATTGATGTCCACCACCGCGGCCGATTGGTCCTCGGTGCGCGAATCGAGTTCGGCAAGCATCGGACAGTATTCGCCCAGGGATTGGGCACGCGAGGTGTTCTTGGAACTCTTCTCGCCGGCAAGCCACTGGAAGATCGGGGTGGCAATATCATTGTCTTCGCCCACCAAATGGCTGGAGCCTTCAAAACGGTGAACCTGGGCGTGGGGCAGGCGCGACATCAAATCGCGCAGGTAGCGGTCGGAGAAGACCGGGTCCTTGGGTCCCCAGAGCATCAGGGCCGGGACCTTCAAGGAGCGCACTGCTTCCGAGATCTCGTCCAAGGCCGGACGGCTTGGGTGATCCTGGGAGAACGGGATATCGGCGACAAAGTTGGCTACGCCCTCGCGCTTTTCAGCGTTGGTGTACGGGGCCATGAAGGCCTTGCGGATATCCGGGGCCAAGGCCGGCTGCGCCAGCGCGTGGGTTACCTGCAAGAAGGCAGGGGAAGTCTTGGTGCCCCAACCGTGCACCGCGGGATGGGACGCGAGTTTCAGCGCGGCGGGAAGCTCGAAGCCTGCAGGGTGGATTGCGGTGTTGGTCAACACCACGTTCTCCAGCTGGTCCGGGTGGGAAACGGCCCAGCTCAGGGAGATGATGCCGCCCCAGTCATGGCCCACGGTGGTGATTTTGCCGGTTAGCCCCAGCGCGCCAGTCAGATCGCCGAGATCGTTGACGCGGTCGGCCAGGCGGCGGAACTTGCCGCTGCGCTCGGAGAAGCCCATGTCCAGCTGGTCCACTGCCACCACTCGCCACGGCAGCCCGTGCTCGGACACGTGGTTCAGCAGGCTGCGCCAGAGGTAGGACCAGGTGGGGTTGCCGTGCACGCAGAGCAAGGTGCCGGCCGGCTCAATTCCGCGTTGCTGCAGTTCTTCGTTGTTATCCAGGACGTGCCACCGGTGCCTAGTGCCCGGGGAGTCCACCTGCGAAGTGGACGGTACTTCCAGATACTTCGAATAAATGGCATCTACACCGGGGAAAAGCTCGGTCACCAGGCAATCTCCATCATCGCGGTGTTCAGGCCGGAACCGACGCCCATGCACAGCACCCGGTCGCCCTTCTTCAGCGAGTCGGCTTCTTGGGACAGGGTCATGGGCAGGGAAGCGGGTCCGACATTGCCCCACTTGGAGAAGGTGATTGGCACGCGGTCCTTGACCAGGCCGACGGCCTTGATAATGGCATTGGTGTAGGACTTGGAAACCTGATGGGTCACGTAGCGGTCCATGGACTTCCAGTTCCATCCGGATTGGTGGGCTTCATCCCAGGCATCCACGACCAGTTCGAGGCCGTTATCCAGCAAGCCCTTCGTGTCCGTGTACATGCCCGAGGGTCCGCCGACACACAGCTCGTGGTGCTCGGTGCCGGCACGGGATACGCCGCCGACGATGCGGTGCGCTTCCGGGTGCGCATCCGCGGGGCCAATGACCGCAGCGGCGGCGCCGGAACCCAGGGTCAGCGTGGCGAATTCACGCATGTAGTCATCGCGCGTCGAAGTTTCAGCGTTCAGCCGCTGGAAAGTGGTTTCCTGGGTTGGCTTGGCGTCTTCGCCCGCAACAATCAGGGCGTACTTGATCTGGCCGGAGTCGATCATGTTCGCTGCCAGGCTCATGCCGTTGACGAAGCCGAGGCAGGCGTTGGCCACGTCGAAATTCATGGCGGAGGATGGCAAGCCCAAGCCGTTGTGCACCTTGGAGGCCACCGACGGCTCCAAGTTGCGGCGGGTGACCGAAGTGTTGATCAGCAGGCCGATTTCGCTGGCATCGACACCGGCCTGGGCCAGCGCCTTCTTGCCGGCAAGAATTGCAGCGTCGTCGAATTCAACGCCATCGGACCACCAGCGGCGTTCCTTGACCCCGGAAACTCGTTCCAGAAGCTTCTTGGACAGGCGAAGGCGTTTCAGGCTAGGAGCAAGGCGCTCGTCGAATTCTGCAGAGCTCACCACCTCGGGTGCGAGGACGCTGTTCACTGATAAAAGCGCAACGTTGTGGTGCTTAAAGGTGGCATTGCCGTTCAAAATGGTGCCTTCGTTTCTGCTGGACTATCTATGTGCTGCGTGCTGCATTGAAACGTCGTGGCCGATGGGTGTGCGCCATCGGTTGCGTATGTGTTCTCCCTAGGTTATTCCCTGCATGACGCCAAGACCTATTTGAGCGCGTGTTTTCAGCCGAAAGCTGGAATTAGTACCTATGCAGACTATATCGATCCTACAGACTAGTCCTATGAGAATCATGGCAAGTGGGGGCGATCGTTCTGTGGGCCTGCTTCCATCTGCGCAGCCACAGGAAGCGCGCAGTAACAATCATCTGCGCGAAGTCTGAAACTCCGGACAATAAAAGCGATCCCGGTCACATTGCTGGACCACGGTCGCGTTATATGGATATCGCATCAAATCACGCTAATGCCCTCGCCCTCATCGACAAGGCGGTATCCAATGACAACTTCAAGCGTTGAAGCGCAAAGCACGTTTCCGGTCGTTCTGCGATTCGTGATCTATAGCCTTACCGGTATCTTGTTCTTCTTCCTCCCCATCACCATCAACGGCAAGAGCACCATCCCGCTGGATCACTTGGTGACGTGGATTCAAACTGCCGCGGCACCGGTCGTTCCGTACATTATCTTGCTGATGCTCATCTGCGGGACAGTTATTCCCTTCATTACCGGAGGATGGAAGGCATCCAAGGTACGTGGCATATTCGCATTCCTGAACATCTTCGGGCTGGCTGTCGGCTGCTCGCTGCTCTTCAACTTTGCCCCGGCATGGCTCAGCGATCCGGACATGGGTCCTTTTCTGCTGGACAAATTGGTCATTCCCGTTGGCTTGATCGTTCCAGTAGGTGCCATCTTCTTGGCCTTGCTAGTTGGCTACGGGCTGATGGAGTTCCTTGGTGTCTTCTGCCAACCAGTCATGCGTCCAATTTGGCGCACCCCGGGACGTTCGGCCGTGGATGCCGTGGCTTCCTTCGTGGGAAGCTACTCGCTGGGTCTGCTGATCACCGACCGCATGTACCGTGGCGGCCGCTATACGGGTCGCGAAGCTGCCATCATCGCTACCGGTTTTTCCACGGTGTCAGCCAGCTTCATGGTTATTGTTGCCAAGGCACTGGACCTGATGGACCACTGGAGCCTGTACTTCTGGCTGTCGCTGGTCGTCACCTTCGCGGTAACCGCCATTTCGGTGCGCATTCCGCCTCTGAGCCGGATTCCAGACACGACATACCTGGGCATGGAACATGACAAGGAAAAACTGGTCACGGGCAATCGTGCACGCGTTGCCTGGAGCGAAGCCATGGGAGCCTCGCGGCGAGCGCCATCGCTGCTCAAGAATGTCGGCGCCAACGTATGGGATGGGCTGAAAATGGCCATGGCAATTTTGCCGTCCATTCTCTCTGTCGGATTGCTCGGACTGGTGGTTGCCCGCTTCACTCCAGTTTTCGACTGGCTAGGCTACCTGTTTGTCCCATTTGCCTGGATCGTCGGGCTGGATGACCCGTTGCTGGCTGGCAAGGCTTCGGCTACCGGAATTGCTGAAATGTTCCTTCCAGCAACCCTCATTGCGGGACACGAATCCATCGAGCTGCGCATGGTGATCGCCATCGTTTGCGTCTCTGCAATCATCTTCTTTTCAGCATTGGTGCCATGCGTCCTGGCGACGCAGATTCCGCTGAACATCCCGCAGATGGTAGCTATCTGGTTCGTGCGCGTTGTCCTGACCATCCTCATCGCGACACCAATCGTGCGCATGCTGCTGTAGGCCGGCTGCGCTGGCGCACGGCAGCTTGCGAAACCAATGGGGAGATCGGGGCGATGGGGGGGGGAGCCGTTGAACCGAGTGATGCTTTCCGATTCGACGCGACCACGCCATGTCGCGGCTTTGCGATTCCTGAATGCCGTTGCAAGGCGGAGACGATCCGTCGTTGAATGGTCGAACCGATACGACGGAAAGCAGGTTCCAATGAATCACTTACACGAATCAGGTGCTCCGATGCAGGGTGATCCGAGTATTCCCGACCAGCCAGAACCGCCAGCGCAACCGCCGACACCAGATGCTCCGCCAAGCCCGGCGCAGCCGGACGTACCACCAAGCCCTTCGCATCCGGATGGGCCGATCCCGCCCCCGGGCCCGCAGGATCCCACGGAGCCGGCGCCGGGGCACCCAACTGACCCCACGACTCCGCCACCGCCTGCATTCGCCTAGGCGCAACGACCGAGGCTGGCGACATCCAATGCCCTGCAGGAACCTGGTTCCTGCAGGGCATTGGCCATAACTGCAAGAAGTTGGGTCAAACGCCTATCGACTTCAAGGAGATCTTCCTCCGCTCGGCTATGCCCGTGAGCGCGCGTGCAGCAAGCCGGGACAGCGACGAAGCCAACCGGGTGAGCTATTACCGAAGTCGGGATCGCAGGTAGAAGCGGAACAGTTATCGTGACCGCATCAATGTCCTCGTTCGCTATTCCGGCCGACGACGCAAGGGCGCAAATCAACCGTGAGAACGCTACCGGGGCCACTCAGGTAGTCCTACTGTCGGGGCGCATCAGTACAGTGGATCCAAGCAGTATTACTCTGCATTGGCGACCACCCTGTGAAAGGCGCAAATGGCACATTCAGTACAGGTGAAAGATCGAATTTGCGGGGTCCTGACCGGGATGGCTGCCGGAGATGCCCTGGGCGCGGGCTACGAATTCAACGCACCGTTGCCCGAATCCGCCAAAATCTCCATGATTGGTGGCGGGTTGGGCGATTTTGCGCGCGGGGAGTGGACCGACGACACCTCAATGGCCATAGTCGTTGCCCAGGGCCTGCTGGATTCCAACGGCAAGCTTGATGGTGACGCGAGCAACTACATGGTTCGGGAATGGGCTAAATGGGCCACGAACGCACCGGACGTCGGCAACCAGACGCGGGCAGTCCTTGCCCACGCCCAGCATGTTGCGTCTGCTGACGGAAGAGCCGAGCCGACCGCTGATGATGCGCTAGCTGGTTCTGAACAGATTCACCGGAGAACTGGCCGCTCCGGCGGGAACGGCAGTCTCATGCGCACAGCGCCCGTGGCGCTGGCTTATCTGTCTGAACCGCCTGCTGCCGCATTCGAAGCTGCGGCAGCTATCAGCAAGCTGACCCATTTTGATGATGAAGCCGCTGAGGCCTGCGGGCTTTGGACAGTAGCCATTCACCACGCTGTGCTCACCGGCGAACTAGATATTCGCAGTGGTCTTGCGATGCTTGAACCAGAACGCGCACAAGCATGGGAGCAGCGCATCCACCAGGCCGAAAACCATCGACCTCGGGACTTCACAAATAACGGTTGGGTCGTTGAAGCATTCCAAGGTGCTTGGAGCGCGATCGCCACCGCCGAACCGGAAGACGGGAACGCTCGCTTGGTTCCGGTGCTGGAAGCGGCTGTTCGCGGAGGCGTGGATACCGACACCGTGGCAGCCATCGCCGGATCGCTCATTGGCGCAGCTTCAGGGTTCTCGAGTGTTCCGGCGCAGTGGGTGGATATGGTCCACGGTTGGCCCGGAATGAGGATGCAACAGCTTGTCGATATTTCGAGTGAGCTCGCGGGCTAAGTTCTCCTGCGGGATCTTGCTTCTAGTCCCGGGCTGGTCGTCGAGCTTCCAGCTTCTGTGGCAGCACGATGCTGACTTCGTGGCGCACCCCACGCGCACCGAGGCCAGTCAGATCAATCGCTAGAAACCAGGGTCCGGAATGGGGCACCTTGATTCGGTATGGAGCACGGCGTGCCAGTCCACCGTATGCTTCGAATTCTTCTCCGTCCTGGAATGCCGCGAAATTTTCCGGATCCATCAACCGCAGATGAGCCGGTCCACTGAGAGTCACTACCAAGATGCTTCCCCGCTCAATGAAATCCCAATAATGTTCAGCAAAATTAGGCTCCGCCAATGCCAGCCTCCTCGATCCCAGGTGATCCGCCGAGCAACGGACCCAGACCCATTAACTCAAATTCAGGCCAGTGTCGCCAACGCACCCAAGGCAAGAGCACTGTACCGGTTCGGGCATTTGCAACGGCAAAGCTGCAGGAGTCTGGAGAACGGGGTCTTCTGGTCTTTGGGGTGCGTCGCGTTGCCACCTCAACCGATGCCAGATCCGCGATCGCAAGAGGGTTAGTGACAATTACCATTCGAGCTGCCGGCAGGTGGCATGAGCCGATCGCTGCATTGGACGAGCCGGAAGCCATCGGCTATTGGGTCCCGGATACCGGGGCAAGGAAGCAATATGACGACTCGAACGATTCGATCTCAACCGGATTGACGTGCTAGGCGGCAATTAATCCGCTGCTCGCGATAGCGTACCTAAGTGGGATGAAGTAACGCACAACTTGGGTCATGGCGGCCCAGAGCAATGAGGCAAAGTTCATGGATTTACTGACGGGCATTGGCCTGGAACAACTGCGAATGTGGATTTGGATTCTGGTGATTGGTTTTGCCGTGGCGGCGGGGCTATGGCGGCGGCACCAGCTAGTGGCGGTCGCCCTGGCCTCGGTGCTCTTATTCGCCGCTGCCAGCGCCGGTGCCGGGATCTATATCCTGAAGCGGCCAGGTGATCCGCGATGGACCATGGGCGAGCCTCCGGTGAATGCCCCTGATCTTTCCGGAATACCAGTTGTGGGCAAGCAACTGGCTCCCGTGGAATCTGCATTGGAATCGATTGCCGGGGGAGTGAATTCCTTCTGGGAATTCAATCAGGCCCTGCCGGTGGCCCTCGACTTCTTTGAACGCAGCGGCTGGGCCCTGCTCGCGGCCATTCCGCTGATCATCGCCATGATGATCAAGACTTTCAGGGCTGCCAGCCGCCGCAGGCAGGAACTGAAGAACCTCAGTGGTGCCGTGGCGCAACTCCAATCCGAGCTTGCCGCGATCAAGGGGAATTTGTCTGAGCAGGGCACTGCGGCCGAGGCTCCAGAACAGGGCAGCCAACGGGAGAACGCAGGCACTCGTAGATCGCGCCGGGGCGAATGAACGTTAATTAGCCAGACGCGAAACGGCGCCGGATCTGTCCTGCACTGCTGGACAAGACCGGCACCGTTCTCTGCGACCCGAGTGAGCTGGGGTAACTAGGCCAACGTCGCGGTATCGATTACGAAGCGGTAGCGGACATCGGATGCCAGCACGCGCTCGTAAGCCTCATTGATCTGCGTGGCACCGATGACCTCGATCTCTGCGCCAATGCCATGCTGGGCACAGAAATCCAGCATCTCCTGGGTTTCCTCGATGCCGCCGATCTGCGAACCTGCGAAGGAACGGCGTCCCCCGATCAGTGCGAAGGCATTGACAGGCAACGGTTCTGCCGGAGCACCAACGTTGACCATGGTGCCGTTCACGCGCAGCAGTCCGAGGTAGGCACTGACGTCGATGGAAGCGCTGACGGTGTTGATGATCAGGTCGAACTTCTTCTGCAGATCCTTGAAGGTGTTCTCATCGCTGGTGGCCCGGTAGTCGGTTGCGCCCAGCTTCAGTCCATCATCCTTCTTCTTCAGCGACTGCGACAGAACGGTGACCTCAGCGCCCATGGCACTGGCGATCTTGACCGCCATGTGGCCCAGGCCGCCGAGTCCCACGACGGCAATCTTCTTGCCCGGCCCTGCACCCCAGTGCCTCAGCGGGGAGAAGGTGGTGATGCCGGCGCAAAGCAGGGGCGCGGCAACATCCAGATCGATGCCTTCAGGAATGTTCAGGGCGAAGTTCTCGGTAACCACGACATGCGTGGCGTAGCCACCTTGGGTCATGCTGCCATCACGGTCACGAGCACCGTAGGTACCAACACTCTGCTCGCAGAATTGCTGGTCTCCGGCAAGGCAGTTCTCGCATTCCATGCAGGAATTGACCATGCAGCCCACGCCAACGCGGTCGCCCACCTTGTGCTTGGTTACCTCTGGCCCGACTTCGGCAACGATGCCGGCAATTTCGTGGCCCGGGACCAGCGGATAGTTCTGGTTTCCCCATTCTCCGCGCACCGTGTGGATGTCGGAGTGGCAGATGCCGGAGAACTTGATATCAATCAAGACATCGTGCGGACCTACTGCACGACGTTCAATCTGCGTCGGAATGAGTCCATCAGTCGCAGAGTGCGCTGCGTATGCATTGACCATAGTTGCCATCAGGTTTTTCCTTTGTCTTGCGGGTTGCGACTGGAAATGTTCTGGACTGCGGCGATTGCCGCGGCCCGTCAGGGCAAAGCCCATGGAGAACAACAATCGACAGGCTATGAATAATCCCGGCTGGAGAAAATTTCCTTCCGCAGGTTTCCCTGCCTAAATGAGGATCAACGCGCACCGTGCTGGTTGCGCCCGGGGATCGCCAGGGCAGCAGCGCCGCATGATCTTCGCTGGTTGCCCAGGTTGCAAGGCCGCTCTCAAACGATGAATGGCAGCGACGCAAGTGGCTGGCACGCGCCTATCGCCCAAGAACTGCGTCTTTTGCCAATTCCCGGTAGGCTAGTACCTGGGTCTGCATGTTCTATGCGGGCCCCGAAAGAAAATAACTCCCAGGGCTGACTGACCGTTGGTCCCGACCGCCAGTTTCGCGGTCCTCGGTAGTGACTTTCGCTAGGGCAAATATGCGCCCCAGCGCGGGTCTCGATCGAAGACCAGATCTGGGTAGGGCCACACGGTTCGCTCATCCACCACGTGGGAGCGATCGAAAGGAGCACCCCCTTAATGGAGGGTCCAGAAATCCAATTCGCCGAAGCACAGATCGACAACGGTCGCTACGGCACCCGCACCATTCGCTTCGAAACCGGCCGCATTGCCAAGCAGGCTGCAGGTTCGGCAATGGTCTACATCGATGACGAGACCGCACTGCTCTCGGCAACTACCGCTGGCAAGCACCCACGCGAAGGCTTCGACTTCTTCCCACTGACCGTGGACGTTGAAGAGCGCATGTACGCAGCCGGCCGCATCCCAGGCAGCTTCTTCCGCCGCGAAGGCCGCCCGTCGACCGAAGCCATCCTGGCTTGCCGCCTGATGGACCGCCCACTGCGCCCAGCCTTCGTCAAGGGCCTGCGCAACGAGGTCCAGGTTGTCGTCACCGTGCTGTCCATCGAGCCAGATGAGCTGTACGACGTCGTAGCGATCAACGCTTCGTCGATGTCCACCCAGCTTTCGGGCCTGCCATTCTCCGGCCCAATCGGCGGCGTTCGCGTTGCACTGGTTGATGACGGAAACGGCGCACAGTGGGTTGCCTTCCCACGCCACTCCGAGCTGAAGAACGCTGTCTTCAACATGGTTGTTGCCGGCCGTATCGCTGGCGACGACGTTGCCATCATGATGGTGGAAGCTGAAGCTACCGACAACGCTTGGGAACTGATCAAGGAACGCGGCGTCCAGGCTCCAACCGAAGAGGTTGTCGCTGAAGGCCTTGAGGCTGCGAAGCCATTCATCAAGGTCCTGTGCGAGGCCCAGGCCGACCTGGCTGCTCGCGCTGCCAAGGAAACCGTTGAATTCCCGGTCTTCCGCGATTACGAAGAAGATGCCTTCACCGCTGTCGAGGCTGCTGCTTCGACCCGCTTGACGGAGATCTACACCATCGCTGACAAGCAGGAGCGCGACAACGCTGCCAGCGCATACAAGGAAGAGATCGTTGCATCGCTGGCTGGCGAAGGCAACGCTTTCGCAGGCCGCGAGGGTGAAATCTCCAAGGCATTCGGCGCTGTTACCAAGCACATCGTGCGCCAGCGCATCCTGACCGACCAGATCCGCATCGACGGCCGCGGCCTTGCTGACATCCGCCAGCTCTCGGCCGAGGTCGAGGTTCTGCCTCGCGTTCACGGTTCGGCAATCTTCGAGCGTGGCGAAACCCAGATCATGGGCGTCACCACCTTGAACATGCTGAAGATGGAACAGCAGATCGACTCGCTGTCGCCGGTGAAGACCAAGCGCTACATGCACAACTACAACTTCCCTCCATACTCGACCGGTGAAACCGGCCGTGTTGGTTCGCCTAAGCGCCGCGAAATCGGCCACGGCGCACTTGCTGAGCGCGCACTGGTTCCAGTGCTGCCTAGCCGCGAGGAATTCCCATACGCAATCCGCCAGGTCTCCGAGGCTTTGGGCTCCAACGGCTCGACCTCCATGGGCTCGGTTTGCGCATCGACCCTGTCGCTGCTGAACGCTGGCGTGCCACTGAAGGCTGCCGTTGCAGGCATCGCCATGGGCCTGGTTTCGGACACCGTAGACGGCGAAACCCGTTACGCTGCCCTGACCGATATCCTCGGTGCCGAAGATGCCATGGGCGACATGGACTTCAAGGTTGCAGGTACCTCCGAGTTTGTTACCGCGATCCAGCTGGACACCAAGCTGGATGGTATTCCGGCATCGGTTCTGGCCGCCGCACTGACCCAGGCTCGCGAAGCACGCCTGCACATCCTGAACGTTCTGAACCAGGCTATCGACGCTCCGGATGAACTGAACGTCAACGCTCCACGAATCATCTCCGTGAAGATTCCAGTGGACAAGATCGGCGAGGTCATCGGCCCTAAGGGCAAGATGATCAACCAGATCCAGGAAGACACCGGCGCTGACATCTCGATCGAAGATGACGGCACCGTGCTGATCGGCGCAACCAACGGCGAGTCCGCTGAAGCTGCCCGCTCGGCCATCAACGCTATTGCCAACCCTCAGGTTCCTGAGGTCGGCGAGCGTTACCTGGGTACCGTCGTGAAGCTGACCACCTTCGGTGCGTTCGTTTCGCTGACCCCGGGCAAGGACGGCCTGCTGCACATCTCCGAGCTGCGCAAGATCAACGATGGCAAGCGTGTCGAGGACGTCGAAGACGTCGTCGGCGTTGGCCAGAAGCTGCAGGTGGAGATCACCAAGATTGATGACCGCGGCAAGCTGTCGCTGGCTCCAGTCGTCGAGGAAGAAGCTGAAGAAGCAGTTGCTGCTGAGTAGTCTTTAGATTCTTGCTGAAAACCCCGATTCGCTTGGCGAATCGGGGTTTTTGCTTATTCTTGCCCGGGAGCTGGTTCCTGCCAAAGTCTTTGGCGGTCCTGGATGGAGGCAAGGCCTGATGACACAGCCCATTGGACTCTCGCAGATCTTCTTCATATTCCAAAGCGCGTGCCGCTTGGCGGAGAGAACCTATCGCGGGGGCTCACGCTTCCGATTCAAGAATCATCGGGAGTGCCTCGCGAGAAATTGTGCGCAAGGCATTTCCACTGCGCCACGCTGCCCTGCCTAGCTAAGGTGCTTGTCGTAGAACTCGCGCAGCTGGACGCTCTTCTGCTTGGCGATGTCATCCCATTCGTCGATCGACGCCGAATCATCCGCGTAATCGGAAGGGATCTTGAAGATCTGCAGCGGCACGTTGAAGCGCTGGCAAATGCTTGCGTAGGCGTAGCCCTCCATATCGACCAACGAGGCGCCCAAGGAGTTGATGTGGATACGCTGCTCGTCATTCGAGACGAACACATCGCCGGTAGCCATGGTGACCTGGAAATCAGGAAGCAGGATTGGACCGGTAGGGTCCGCATCTGCCGAGGGCAGCGGGAAATCATGCTGGATCAGTTTGGTGATCTGGTAAATGGTGTCCAAGCTCGGACGGTCTTCGCCGGCATGGCCAACAACGCCAGCGGTGCCAAGCACGACGACGTTTTTGATGTTGCCTTCAGCAAGCGCGCCAGCCAAGGCTACCGACGCATTGACCTTGCCAACACCGGAAATCAGGTGCTCGACATCTGCAAAGGCTACGGCTTCGTCTGCATGCGCAAAGACGAGCAAGGACTTCTGGTCCGACATGAACTTCCCCTCTAAAGAAATCAGTTCGGGGATTGGTGCCCCGAACGTCCTAAGAAGTCTATCGGTTACCTCCCGCGATATGCTCTCGATTCGCCAGACGGTGAGCAGATAGACTTTGCATATGAGTGATATTGAACTTGCTGAAGTTGAAAGCTTTGCACTGGACCACACCAAGGTCAAGGCTCCGTATGTGCGCAAGATCGGGGTTGAGCACGGTCCCAAGGGAGACGCCCTCTCCAACTACGACATCCGATTAGTACAGCCAAACCACGGTGAGATTCCCACGGCAGGTTTGCACACCATCGAGCACACCATGGCTGGCCTGCTGCGTACCCGCATCGATGGCCTGATCGATTTCTCGCCATTTGGCTGCCGCACCGGCTTCCACATGATCTTGTGGGGCGAGCCAACCCCAGAGGTCGTCGCCGCAGCCATCAAGAGTTCGCTGGAAGATATCGCGCAGAAGGTTACCTGGGAAGACGTACCCGGAACCGAAGCCGTCAGCTGTGGCAACTACCGCGACCATTCCCTGCACTCGGCTCGCGAGTGGGCCAAGGTCGTCCTGGAGCAGGGCATCAGCCTTGATGCATTCGATCGTTCCAAGCTTGCCTAGGCTATAGCTTGAGATCTGAAAATCCCGCGTGTTCCATTTGGAACGTGCGGGATTTTCTTTCTTAGCCGTCCCTTCGCCAAGTGGAAACGCTGGCCGTCAAAACGCAGATTCGCAGCGTCCCGTCGGCAGCAAGGACGCTATGCGCAAAATTAGCTTCTTGGCCGCGGCACTAGACGCCAGGACACTAGCTATCAGCGGATGCGTGAATTTTGATGCAGAGAGCACTGTTTATCTTGCCGGCGCATCTAGCGACCCGGAGCTGCAGACCCCAGCGCGCGCTGACGCAGAGCAGCGCGGATATCTTGACGCAACGTAGTCCGCTGAACTAGCTGGAGCGTATTTGCGCAGGCCCGATCCGATCGCCTATTTTCCTAGAATGTGATGGCTCCGTCACCACTGGGCTATTGCTTTCAAACCGCGGTTCTATGGGAGAATGAAAGACAGTGTACTTAGCTTGAAATGGCTATTCTCGACGACTTAAGGACGTATATTCGTGGCCATGATTCCATTGCCGTTGCATTCGGTGGAGACCGCGCAGTTTTCTCCGATTGACCCGGCGGACCCGACGTTGGTCCACCGAGGCGAAGGCGGCTCTGAAGTCCGGCGCAGCATCCTGCCCGGTGGCGTACGAGTCCTGACAGAAGCGATGCCCGGACAGCGGTCCACCACAGTGGGCTTCTGGGTACCGGTCGGTTCCCGCGACGAGGAATCAGGGCACTTCGGCTCCACGCACTTCCTGGAGCACCTGCTGTTCAAGGGCACTGCCAAGCGCACTGCCTTGGAAATCGCCCAGTCCTTCGATGCCGTGGGCGGCGAATCAAACGCAGCCACCGCCAAGGAATCGACCTGCTATTACGCCCGCGTCCTGGACACGGAGCTGCCAATGGCCCTTGAGGTCATCGCCGACATGGTCACCTCGGCAGTTATCGACCCGCAGGAACTGGAGCAGGAACGCGGGGTGATCATCGAGGAGCTGGCCATGGATGCAGATGACGCGATGGATGTCGCCCACGAGCGGTTCGTTGCCAATGTCTTGGGCGATCACCCATTGGGGCGTCCCATTGGAGGAACTCCTGAAGAGATCATGGAGATCTCCCGCGAGGCAGTCATGGAGCACTATCGTGCGCACTACCGCCCAAGCGAGTTGATTGTTACTGCCGCCGGATCCCTGGAGCACGACAAGCTGTGCGAGCTGCTTCTCAAGGCGCTGACCGAAGCAGGCTGGGAACTGGACCCGATGGCTGTGCCAGAACCACGCCGCATGGGTGAACCAGCGCAGATCACTTCGAAGGCCGGGCTGGAAGTAATCAACCGTCCGGGCGAGCAAGCCAACATCATCATGGGATGCTCCGGCATCACCGGCCATGATGACCGCCGTCAGGTTCTCGCAGTGCTGAACGCTGTTCTCGGCGGCGGCATGAGCTCAAGGTTGTTCCAGGAAATTCGCGAGAAGCGTGGACTGGTGTACTCGACCTACTCCTTCTCCGCCGCCTACACCGATGCCGGCTACTTTGGCATGTACGCGGGCTGCGCCCCGGCTAAAGCCGCTCAGGTTATCGGGCTGCTGGGGGCCGAGCTTGATCGGTTGGCCAAGGACGGCATCACCGAAACTGAATTGGCGCAGGCCAAGGGCCAGCTATCTGGTGGAACGGTGCTAGCTCTGGAGGATCCAGGAAGCCGCATGTCCCGTTTGGGCCGGGCAGAAATGATTACCGGAGAATTCCAGGACATCGACGAAGCACTGTCTCGCGTCAATGCCGTCACGGCCCAGGAAGTTCAGGATCTGGCCCAGGAACTGGCCTCCAAGGATCGAGTGATCACCGTGGTGGGACCGTTTGAAAGTGAAGCCGACTTGGGCCTCTAGAGCTGGGTGCCGTGGGGC
>NZ_JBLVOC010000027.1:58578-85278 GCF_053543575.1 Glutamicibacter sp. AGC84 | reverse complement strand
CCTGGGGCATGACCGTTTTCTCTGGGTCATGCCGCGGCATCTACTAGCGCGGCAAGCTCGGGCGCATGAGAGAAATTGAACCCATGTGCACCCTGATGCATGACAGTGAGCTTGGCTTGCGGTGTTCTTGCGACCAGGCGAAGACCGAACTCCGGTGGAGACAGCGGATCCCGGGTGCCGCACACGACATCAATCGGGCACTGGACCGTACGAAGCAATTCAACGGTGGAGTAGTCCAGCATCTGGGCGCAGCTTTTGGCCCACCATGGGATGCCGCAGCGCAGGTAATCGACGAGCAATATTGCCTTCACCGAGTTCAACTCGTGCGGGAAATCTTCAAAGAGCCGGCGGGCCTGCCTGAACAGCGTCGCTTCACGGTCGTTGACCGCAGGAGCTGCAATGACCAGGTGCTTGACCAGATCCGGCCACGCGCGAGCTAGCTCAATGGAAACCTGCGCGCCCATGGAATGCCCGAGGACGATAGCGTTCTCAACCTTCAGCTCGCGCAACGCCAATGCTACTTCGTGCGCGAAACGCGGTACGGTCACCGGGCGGCCATCATCCAGATTCTTGCCGTGGCCTGGAAGTTCGGGAACGATCACTCGATACTTCTTAGCCAAGATGTTGGCCAGCGGAGTGAAATAGCGGCTGGATGCTCCGAGCCCGTGAATCAGCACCACGTCAGGGCCATGGCCCGCGACACGAACCGAAAGCCTGGTCCTGAGGGATTCGGGCAATTGCCCAAAGTAATCGTGGCGCACGCCAGCCTTTCATCGTGCGAAAAGTGCGCACACACTATCGGTAGGGAAAATCGGCACGCTCACCTGAAATGGCGAGACAGGCAAAAAGGAATTAACCGCCCGCCCCGGTCGAATGCTGGGTAATAGCGGAACGAAGGTCTTCCGGGAAGAGCTCCTGCACGCCTTCCTCGTATTTGGAACCGTCATCTGGACGGCGCAGTTCCTGCCCGTCAATGCGGAACGGGAAGGCATCCGCCTGGGCAGCGGTGTCCGCCGAGTCCTGGCTATCGGGTGCGCAAGTAGCCCAGCCGTAGGTCGTGGAGTCCTCGATACGGAAAACCTCAACCTGGCAAGTCGGCGAATCGATGACCGTTCCCTGTTCTTGGACGACATCAGTAATAGTTGCTCGCTCGTCATCGGACAGGGTGATCGGTTCATCGCCTGAACCGCAGGAAGTGATTGCAAAGGTCGCGACAAGCGTTGCGCCGATGCCGAAACCAAAGCGCTTAATTTTCTGACCCATGGCCCTGCTTACTACTTGGAGACTCCTGACACATATTTTTCCCCTATTTGCTAGGCAAAACAAGTTGGGCTGGCCGTAGGGAGCAAGCAGAAGCAAATATCTGGGAACTCGCCTCAGGGTATTCGCTGCAAAACTCGCGTGGGATCACGTAATCGTTGGCAAGGCAGGTGCCTGCAGGGCGATAGGCTTAAGCCCATGAGTGCACAGATCAAGGTGGCCGTGCTCGGCGCGGCCGGACGAATGGGCTCGGAAGCGGTCAAGGCCGTAACTGAGGCTGCAGACATGGAATTGGTAGCAAGCTTGGGAAGAGGCGACGATTTGTCGCAGATCCTTGAAGCCGGAGCAACGCACATCGTTGACCTTTCTGTGCCGGCATCCACCGAGGCCAATGTGCATTTTGCCGTCGAGAACGGGCTTCATGCAGTGGTTGGCACCACTGGCTGGGATGATGATCGCCGCGCGAATTTGGAAGGGCTGCTGGGCAAGCATCCGCAGGCAGGTGTGCTGATTGCGCCCAACTTCGCCCTGGGCTCGGTGCTCGCCAGCGCTTTCGCGGCTACGGCCGCCAAGTACTTCGAATCCGTAGAGATCATTGAGCTGCACCATCCGAATAAGGTGGACGCGCCTAGCGGCACCGCGGTGCGTACCGCTGAACTGATCGCGAAGTCGCGTGAAGCCGCTGGAGTCCCCGCGAGCCCGGACGCTACCGAGACCCAGCTCGATGGCGCCCGTGGCGCAGTCGTCGATGGAATCAACGTTCATTCGGTACGCCTGCGCGGCCTCGTAGCCCACCAGGAAGTGCTCTTTGGCGGCCCGGGGGAGCAGTTCACCTTGCGCCATGATTCCTTCGACCGTGCCTCGTTCATGCCAGGCGTTCTCCTGGGCCTGCGTACTGTTGGCTCCCGCCCGGGCCTGACCTATGGCCTTGATGGCTTCCTGGAGCTGGGCCAGTGAAAACGAAACTTTGGGTAGGCGGCATTCTGCTGCTGTTCGCGCTGTACATTGGAATGACCTTCACCCAGGCGATCCGTCTGCTAAAAACCGGGGAACTGGTCGCGCAGGTCATGGGCATTGCAATCCTGGTTATTCCTGCACTGTGCGTCTGGATCCTCATTCGCGAGGTGCTCTTCGGGCTGCGCACTGAGAAAATGGGCAAGTCCTTGGCCGCCTCAGGTGAGCTGCCAGAGGATCTTCCCCGCATGCCGTCGGGACGTTTCCTCCGTTCGGCCGCCGACGCTGATTTCCCTATCCATCAGCAGGATGTGGAAGAGAACCCGGAATCATGGAAATCCTGGTACCGTCTGGCACTGGCGTATGAAGCCTGCGGTGACAAGCCGCGCGCCCGCAAATCCATGCGTACTGCGATCGAATTCTGGCGAGCAGACCAGAAGGTCAGCCAGTAATTGCATAAAACAGCATCCTATTGATGGCCCGGACTCACGAGAGTCCGGGCCATCGCTCTAGAATTTGCTCTTCGTCTCGGGGGTGCTGTCAGCTCCGCTAAACACCCGGACGCCATATTCCAAAGGGCCAGAGGCCTTGCTGAAGCCAAGCCAAATTCCGAAGACGGCCGTCGTTGCACAGAGAACCCACCAAATGGCCATTGGGTCCAAGTGCTCTTTCAGCGCCGGCAGCAAGATAATGTGCCCTGCATACAGGGTCAGCGGGGCCCGGCCGGCGCCAGCCAGAATCCGGCCGAGCGCACCCAGACGACCAATGATCAGCTGGAGCAGGCCGATGATAGCGACAGCGCAGGCGGCGTTGTGCAGCGTTGAGAGCGAAGAATTGCTGTGACCGGTCGGCAGCCAGAGATAGGCTGGATTGTCCAGGAATGGATCCAGGTTGGCGCCCGGCAAACGCCCGGTGGTGATCATTGTGGGAACGAGGGATACCTCCAGGCCCAGTTCACGGGCTATGAGCCCGGCATTTTGCATGCTCACCGAATGGCCCACCCATTGGGTTGCCGCCGCGATAATCGAACCGCCCAATGCAAGCAGACTCGCGGTCCTCGTGCTGTGCAGGTTGCATCTTGCAATGGCTATTCCAAGAAGGCCGAAACCGAACCAGACCATCAATGGGTAGTATCCGGTGACCGTTAGATCCTTGAGGAGCAGTTGCGGGGTGAGAATGTCGCCGAAGCTCGGATTATGGCCCAGCGAGTCCGCAATCCAGTTGCTGGCAAGCGGTCGCCAAAGAACCGGCATAAGCAGCAGCCAAAGGGCCGAGACTACCCAAATGGTTATTCTCGACAGCTTCAGCGCTAGTGGAAGCAATAGAAACAGTAGCCCATAGTGGACAAGAATGACCGCGATGGCTTCATTTACTGACCCAATTGCCATTCCGAGCACGGCAATAATTAATGCTCTCAGCACAAGGACTGAGTAAACCTTAGGGTGGGAAAAGCCCTTTCGAGCCAAGGATTTCGAGAGCAGAACCAGGGATAAACCCGCCAGCACCATGAACAGGACAGATGCTCGGCCGGAGGCGAAAGTCCCGGTAAATGTTGGGGAGTAGGCGGGTGCGCCGCTGGTTTCATAGAGCGCGAAAACGTGCGCGGCGAACATCCCGAGGATGGCGGCAAGCCGTGCCGCGTCCACGCCCAGCAACCGCTGGGAACTACCCAAATCGTTCATGGAATCATCGCACCACGAATTGCGCGGGGGATGCCATTGCAACATGCGCGAGTGTAGATTTAATGCCATGGCTACAAGTGCAATTGATAATCAGGCATACCCGTTCGGTACCGTGCTGACCGCTATGGTCACGCCCTTCGATGAAGCGGGTGAAGTCGATTACGCGATGGCTGCCAAACTGGCAACGAAGCTGGTTGATGATGGCTGCGACGGACTGGTCGTCACCGGTACCACCGGCGAGACCTCGACCCTGACCGATGAAGAGAACATCGAGATGTTCCGTACCGTCGCCGAGGCGGTGGGGGACCGTGTCGCAGTGCTGGCCGGTTCCACTACCAACGACACCCGTCACTCCATCAAGCTCTCGCTGGCTGCCAAGGAAGCGGGCGTAGACGGTGTGCTGTTGACCACCCCCTACTACAACAAGCCAAGCCAGGCCGGCGTCATCGCCCACGTCGAGGCCATCGCCGAAGCCGTTGAGCTGCCCATCATGCTCTACGACATCCCGGGACGCACCGGCATCGCGCTGGCGCCCGAGACCATCATTGAGCTGTCCAGGATTCCTCAGGTCATTGCGCTGAAGGACGCCAAGGCGGATTACCAGTCCACCACCACCGTGCTGGCCACAACCGATCTGCACGTGTACTCCGGCGACGATGGGCTGACTTTGCCGCTGATGGCGGCAGGTGCTGTCGGCGTGGTTTCGGTCACCGCTCACGTTGCGGCCGCTAAGTACCGTACGCTTGTTAATGCAATGCATGCAGGAGATCTGGCGACTGCACGCACCACACACTTTGAGCTGGACGCGATCCAGCGCGGCATCATGGGCCACATTCAGGGCGCCGTGGCCGCAAAATATGGACTTCACTGGCAGGGTGTCCTGCCGAACACCGTCGTCCGACTGCCGCTGTTGGCACCGTCGGACGCAGAGCTCGATGCCATCCGCGCGGACCTACGTGAAGGTGGATGGGATCTGTAACGAAAGGGACTAACCACATATGACTGAGAGTTCAGTAGGCAAGGCTGACGCTGCGCGTATGCAGACTCCGGCGAAGCTGAAGAAGGGAACAATGCGAATTGTTCCCCTCGGCGGCTTGGGCGAGGTCGGCCGAAACATGACCGTTTTCGAACTCAACGGGAAACTGTTGATCATCGACTGCGGCGTGCTCTTCCCCGAGGAGCACCAGCCTGGCGTGGATCTGATCCTGCCAGACTTCTCCTACATCAAGGACCGCTTGGACGACGTGGTGGGCCTCGTGCTGACCCACGGCCACGAGGACCACATCGGTGCTGTTCCGTACCTGTTGCGCCTGCGCGAAGACATCCCTTTGTACGGGTCGAAGCTGACCCTGGCCTTCGTCGAAGCAAAGCTGGCAGAACACCGCATCAAGGCCAACACCAATATCGTGGTGGAGGGCGAGATCGCGCAGGTTGGCAACTTCGAATGCGAGTTCGTAGCTGTGAACCACTCGATCCCGGATGCCTTGGCAGTATTCCTGCGCACCGAAGCCGGTACCGTGCTGCACACCGGCGACTTCAAGATGGACCAGCTGCCACTTGACGGCCGCATCACCGACCTGCGCCACTTCGCGCGCCTGGGCGAGGAAGGCGTGGACTTGTTCCTGCCGGACTCCACCAACGCCGAAGTTCCGGGCTTCACCGTTGCCGAACGCGAAATCGGCCCGGTACTCGAGGCCAAGTTCGCGCGCGCCCGCCGCCGCATCATCGTCGCTTCGTTCTCCTCGCACGTCCACCGCGTGCAGCAGGTTCTGGACGCCGCAGCGGTGCACGGCCGCAAGGTGGCCTTCATCGGCCGCTCGATGGTGCGCAATATGGGCATCGCCGAACGCTTGGGCTACCTCGAAGTGCCACAGGGTGTCCTGGTCGACCTGAAGCAGATCGATTCGCTGCCAGACCACAAGGTCGTGCTGATGTCCACCGGTTCGCAGGGCGAGCCGATGGCTGCACTGTCCCGCATGGCCAACGGCGAGCACAAGGTCCAGATCAACCCGGGCGACACCGTCATCCTGGCCTCCAGCCTGATCCCGGGCAATGAGAACTCGGTCTTCCGCGTGATCAACGGCCTGATGCGCTTGGGTGCCGAGGTCATCCACAAGGGCATGGCCAAGGTCCACGTTTCCGGTCACGCATCGGCTGGCGAATTGCTCTACTGCTACAACATCCTGCGCCCGAAGAACGTGCTTCCGGTGCACGGCGAAACCCGCCACCTGATTGCCAACGGCCGCCTGGCCGCGCAGGCCGGTGTCCCGGAGGGCAACGTGCTGCTGGCAGACGACGGCTCGGTCATCGACATGAAGGACGGCGTAGCAAAGCTCGTTGGCCAGGTCGAATGCGGCTACGTCTACGTTGACGGTTCCAAGGTCGGCACCATCACCGATGATGACCTGAAGGACCGCGTCACCCTGGGTGAAGAAGGCTTCATCTCGGTCATCACCGTGATCAACCGCCAGAACGGCACGATCATCTCCGGCCCGGACATCCACGCACGTGGTGTAGCCGAAGAGGACTCGGTCTTCAACGAGATCAAGCCGAAGATCGCAGCTGCGATTATGGAAGCGGTGGGCAACAACCCGAACCACTCCACGCACCAGCTGCAGCAGATCACGCGCCGCGTGATCGGCTCGTGGGTATCGCGCAAGCTGCGTCGCCGCCCAATGATCGTTCCTGTAGTGCTCGAAGCCTAGGCTTCCAAAAATATTGCCTCGAACCAATTAAGGTTCGAGGCAATATTTTTATGGGAAATCAAGCGCAAGGCATGCACGACAGCTCAAGCGTCAGCCAAAGAAGCCCAGGTATGCAGGACTTGGCGAGTCATCGAGCTCGATTGCCGGGGCGGGACTTTGCGGCAGGATTTGCCCTGTTTGCGCGTCTACTACGACGACCGAATCCCACTGGTCCATATCGATCTGCTCCAGCACCTCGCCGGTGCGGGCTTCCATGGACACTGAGCTGTCCCAATCACCGGATGGGGCGACGTCTTGCTGGCCAGCGAGTGCCGGTGATGAGAGTGCCATGGCGCCAACGATTAAGGTTGCTGTCGCGATGCCAATTGAGCGTATGCGCAAGGTCTTCTCCAAATGCAGTAAAGATGATTTTCACTGACTCTACCGATGTTCCCGAAGGAAACCGGGAACCACCACGCAGCCTGAAACTGGCTATTTCCCGGACATCTGGTGCTGTCACAGCACTTTTAAGGCAGAATTGGGCTCAACGCCAGCTCAAGGAGACGAAATATGCCCGGGCATCACCCAATGGGTTGGATCGAAGCCGCTGTGGAGGAATGTGCATGATTGAGTTCGATAACGTTTCCAAGCACTATCCGGATGGCACCGTTGCCGTCAAGGATTTCAGCCTGCAAATTCCGGCACACCGCACCACAGTCTTCGTAGGTTCCTCAGGCTGCGGCAAGACAACATTGCTGCGGATGATCAACCGCATGGTTGATCCGAGCAGCGGTACGCTGCGTATCGACGGCGAGGACATCGCCAGCAAGCCGGCGGTGGGCCTCCGCCGCAGCATCGGCTACGTGATGCAGAACTCCGGCCTGCTGCCTCATTTCACTGTCGCACAGAACATTGCGACCGTGCCGCGGCTCATGGGTGAAACGAGCAAGGCATCACGAGCGCGTGCCTTGGAACTGATGGGCACGGTTGGGCTGGCCGGCTCCATGGCCGACAGGTATCCGCATCAGCTCTCTGGAGGCCAGCAGCAACGCGTTGGCGTGGCACGCGGGCTGGCCGCCGATCCGAACATCCTGCTCATGGACGAGCCCTTCGGCGCCGTGGACCCTATCGTTCGCGCCGAGCTGCAAGAAGAATTGCTTCGTCTCCAAAGAGAACTCGATAAGACCATTGTTTTTGTCACCCACGATATTGATGAAGCCTTCCTCCTGGGGGACCAGGTGGTAATTCTGGCGGCGGGCGCACAGAAGCTCCAGGTTGGCAGCCCCAGCGAGATCATTGAAAATCCAGCCAATGATTTTGTCGCCTCCTTCATTGGTGCGCAGCGTGGGGCACGGGCGCTGAGCTTGAAGCAGACGGAGCACGGAACCGTCCTGGTTGATGCGCAAGGCCGGACTCAAGGCAAGCTGGTCGAGGATGGGTCTGTCCAGTGAACTGGGTCCTGGAAAATCTCGGACTCATTGGTTCGCTATCGCTGGAGCACCTGCGCCAGTCCCTGATAGCAGTCATTCTCGGATTCATCCTGTCGATTCCGCTGGGTTGGGTGGCCTGGCGCTACAAACTGGTGCGCGGACCGGTCGTGAGCATCACCGGATTGCTCTACACGATCCCTTCGCTGGCTTTGCTGATGATCCTGCCCGTACTCACCGGGATGAGCGCGATCAGCGAAGCCAATCTCATTCTCGCCTTGGCGATCTACGCGATAGCGATCATGGTGCGCAGCGTGGTCGATGGGCTGAACTCGGTGGACCCGGCAACCAGGTCGGCAGCAACTGCCATGGGCTATGGATCGGCACGCCGCTTCTTCGCTGTCGACCTTCCCTTGGCCGGTCCCGTAGTTCTGGCTGGTCTGCGAGTGACAGCGGTCAGCACCATCTCGCTGGCAACCGTCGGCATCCTGGTCGGGGTAACCAACTTGGGCTACCTGTTCACCAACGGTCTGCAGCGTCGCATCATTGAAGAAGTCCTGGCGGGGATCATCGCGGTGGCAGCGATCGCGTTGCTCGTTGACCTGTTGTTGCTCCTGGCCGGCCGTTGGCTGATGCCTTGGGCTGCAACGAGCACCAGGCAAAAACGAACTGCAGCGCAGCCATCCACGCAGAAGGTGTCCTCATGAATCTGATTTCCGATGCGCTGGCGTGGATCTTCGCTCCCGAGCAGTGGCAGGGCGATGGGGGACTGGCTAGCTTGCTGGGGCAGCACTTGCTGTTCACGGTGGTTGCTGTGCTGATTGCTAGCGCGATTGCCATCCCTGCGGGATGGGCCATTGGGCATACGGGGCGAGGAAGGGAATTGGCCGTCGGGCTGGCCGGCGTTGCGCGTGCGGTGCCATCCTTCGGACTGCTGATTCTGCTGGTGCTGCTTCTGGGAGTTCTGCACAAGCCAGAAGCGGCCATGCTGACCTTCGTCGTTCTGGCAATTCCATCACTGCTGGCCGGAGCCTATACCGGCTTCGAAGCAATTGACCGCAAGACCATCGATGCTGCCCGGGCCATGGGGATGACCGAATGGCAGATCCTCGTCAAAGTCGAGATCCCACTGGGACTTGCGCTGCTCGTAGGCGGGATCCGCTCCGCCGTTCTTCAAGTAGTCGCCACCGTTACTGTTGCCGCCTACGTAAATCTCGGCGGCCTGGGACTGCCCATCATCACCGGTCTGAACCTGCGGCGCTTCGACATGGTCCTGGGCGGCGCCTTGATGGTTGCCGCGCTGGCCTTGGTGCTGGATTTGGCATTTGCCATCGCGCAGAAAGCGGCTGTACCCCACGGGCTGGGCGTGCCCTCGAAGAAGAAAACTTACCAAGATACCGATGACTCAATCACCCGCGAAAGGGAAATGTCATGAGAACCAAGAAGATATTGTCCACGAGTGCTCTCGTGCTGGCCGGAAGCCTCGCACTCGCTGGATGCTCCGGTGCAGATCCGTTGGCCACCGAAAGCGATGCCACCCGGGAGGGTGGGGAAGCGATCGTTGTCGGTTCGCAGGCCTACTATTCCAATGAAATCGTTGCTGAGATCTATGCCCAGGCGCTTGAGGGAGCCGGCATGGAAGTGGAACGGAAATTCAGCATCGGGCAGCGCGATGCCTACATGCCCCAGCTGGAAGACGGCAGTATTGATGTCTTCCCTGAATACACCGGCAACCTGCTGCAGTTCTACAAGGAAGACACCGAAGCACGCTCCGCCGTTGAGGTGTACAGCGAGCTGAAGGAATCCTTGCCGGATTCGCTGGCCGTGCTCGAAGCCGCGCCAGCTTCGGATCAGGACTCCTACACGGTGACCAAGGAATTCGCTGAAGCCAATAAGCTTGCGAGCATCGAGGATTTGGCCGGCATTTCCGAACCCTTGACCGTGGGCGGCCCGCCTGAATTGGCGCAACGCCCCTATGGACCCAAGGGCTTGGAGAGCGCATATGGCGTCAAGGCCGAATTCTCGGCAACTGGCGACACGACCGTTGAAGACCTGGCCGCCGGCACGGTGAATGTCGCCAACGTCTTTACCGCGGATCCGCGGATCCAGACGGAGGACTTGGTAGTCCTTGAAGACCCGAAGTCGCTATTCCTGGCATCGAATGTGGTGCCATTGGTGGCCGCTGATCAATCCGGGGAATTGGCAGAAGTCCTGAATCCGGTCAGCGAAAAACTGACAGCGCAGATTCTGGTGGACCTCAACGTGCAGAGCACCGTGAACAAGAAGTCTGCCGCCGACATCGCTTCGGCATGGCTGACTTCCGAGGGGCTGTAGCCCGGCAAGCCAGCATCAGAACATAGCTTCACCGCAGCCGCACCGCCCACGCAATGACGGGCAGTGCGGCTGCTTTTCCTTGTCCGGAAACGGCAGCGGCTTGGCTGAGGGGTATTCCGTGGCTTGCTCGTTTTGACAATCGATAATGATTCTCATTAGTGTTTAGCTCTGTTGGCAGAGGAGCTCGCCGGATCTCGGCGGCCGAGGCCTGCCCGCCATGAATGGAGCACTGATAGATGAAAAAACTCAATCCCTGGAAGTTGGCCGTGCCGGTTGCCATCCTGGCCCTAGCCACCGGATGCGGCGCGCCAGCCGGATCTGCCAGCGGTGCACCGCAGGGCACCGGCGCCAAGAGCATTTCCCTGGACAGTTGCGGAAGGCAGGTCGTCTTCGACAAGGCGCCGGACAGCGTTCTTGCAGTCGGGTCGGAAGCCCCGGCCCTGCTGGCCGCCGCTGGAGCGGGAGACAAGCTCACGCACTACGCAGGCAGCTGGCAGGTGCCTTTCGACGAAGAAACCATGGCGGCAGTGCGCAACGCGGAGCGGATTACCGAGGACTCGCATGATGTCTCCTACGAAATGATCCTGGACTCGGGAGCAGACGTGGTGATCGGCACCGATATCGCTGCTGGAATCGATCTCGACTCGTTGGCTGAACGCCTGGAAAGCGCCGGAGTGAAGATGCTGACCGTCAGTGGATATTGCGCCGGATTCGAGGATCGATCCACCGGCGGGCTGAGCGGCTTCGACCAGATCTACAAGGACGTCCAGTCCTACGGCCAGCTCTTCGGCACCGAGCAGGCGGCCGAGGACTCCGTGCAGCAGATGCGAGCACGCGTCGAGCAAGCCGCGCGCAGCGTCAAGCAGGAAAGCCAGCAGCGCGGGATGCCGCTGTACGTGCCCACCGCAGGCACCTTGGGATCCTACGGCCATGAATCGCTGGTTGCCGAGCAGATGGAACTGCTTGGCCTTCAGAACGTCTTCAACGACGTGCCCAAGCGCTACTTCGAGCCCTCCACCGAAGAACTCGTGAACAGCGGCGCCGACAAGGTCTTCGCCATGTACCTCCCGACCGGCTCCTCGAACTTGGAAACCGACCAGCAGGTCATCGAGGCGCTGCGCGACCGCCCCGAATTGGCCGGATTGCCCGCCATCGAGCAGGACAGCGCCATCGTGCCGCTGAACTACTACTATTCCTCGCCCGGTCCGCTGGCAGTGGACGGGGTCGAGCTGATCGCCGACCGGCTGGCCCGTTGATGAGCCAGAAAGCGGCGCTGCGCCGGCAAGCGGCCTCATCGCGCCGCGCGGCCCGCCCGGGGCACGGACGCGGCCCCAACCGCGGCCTGGTCCGGGGCGCCACCCCCGTGGAATTCGTCAAGCTCAGTCCGGCATCGAATACCACCGTGCTGGTGACCAGCCGGCACCCCGCGGCGCACTACCGCAGCATCGCTGACCGGCTGCTGCGCGCCGAACATGTGCACGCCGAGCAAGTCGGGTTCATCCTGCCTCCCAGCTCGCCCCGGGCCCAGGCCCGGCTGCACATGGCCGGTGGCGAATTCTGCGCCAATGCCGCGTTGTCGCTGGCCGCGCTGCAGGCCGCGCGCCGCGCCCGCAGCGGCCCGCTTGAGCTGCTGATCGAAGCCTCCGGCGCCGCGCAGCTGCTGGGCTGCCGGGTCGAGCCGGACGGTGCCGCCTACCGCTGCCAGCTGAAGATGCCCTGGCCGCTGCGCATCGACCCGTACCCGTTCCCGGGCGTCGCCGGCGCCGGGCTGGTGCGCTACGCCGATGCGGTGCATCTGGTCGCCGAATGCGACGGCTCGGATCCCCAGCTGCGCGGGCATGCGCAGCAGCTGGCCCTGGACCTGGGCGCCAGCGAAGCGGTGTCCGTCGTGGGCATCATGCTCTACGATCCGGACCGCGGGCAGCTGGCCCCGCTGGTCAGCGTCCCGGCGCTGGGCAGCCTCATCTGGGAGGGCAGCTGCGGCTCGGGAAGCGCCGCGCTGGGCGCCTACCTGGCAGCGAAAACCGGGGCTCCGGTCAATGCCAGCGTGAAACAGCCCGGAGGCACCGTGCAGGTGCACGCCGATGGCAGCCGCGCCAAGACCACCGCGCTGCAGATCAGCACCGAAGTAAGCATCGTGGCCGAAGGGACTGCATATATCCATGACTGAAACACCACTGGCCACCCAGGCCGCCGCCGCCGGCCTGGCCGGCGTGCTGCACGGCTACCTCGGACGGTTCGCCGAAGCCGCCCGAGACTACGACGGATCGACGCGGCACGCGGCGGCGCTCGAAGAGCTGCTGGCCGGCTATGCGCAGCTGGTCACCGACCCGGCCAATGAACCGGGCTATGCCCAGATGGCCGCCACCGACCAGGGCACGGCGCTGGTGGCGGCGCTGCGCACCGAATCGGCGCGCTGCGTCGCAGTCATCGAGAAGTACCGGGCGCTGCGCCTGCTCGAAGGCCGCAGCGGAGCCGAGGGCTACTTCGCCAACATCGAATCGTGCATCGCCGGGGAATTCGGCGCCGTCGCCCCGGACTCCAGCTCCAAGGTGCTGCTGGTCGGTTCGGGTTCCTTCCCGATGACCCTGCTGAACCTGGCCTCGCGCACCGGGGCCAGCGCCGTGGGGATCGACATCGATCCCGAAGCGCTGGAGCTGGGCCGCCGGGTCGTGGCGCAGCTGGGGCAGGGCCTGGACATCGGCCTGCAGGGCGATCAAATCCACCAGCTGGACTTCCTGCCGCAGGCCACGCACATCGTCTTCAGCTCCACGGTGGCCGTGAAATACGAGCTGCTGCACCAGCTGCACGCGCGCACCCGGCAGGACGTAGTGGTCGCAATGCGCTTCGGCGACGGGCTGAAGTCGCTGTTCAACTACCCGATGCAACCAGTGGACCCCCGGCGGTGGCAGCTGGACGGAACGATCCGCCAGCCCGGGCAGGTCTTCGACATCGCGCTGTACACCAAGGCGCGCACGAGAACGGAAAGCAATTAGCCCATGGATGAACTGGGAAATATCCTCATTGCCGGAACCGGACCGGTTGCGGTGCAAAGCGCCGTGCTGCTCGGGGCGCTGCCCGGGGAACTGGGCATTGCCGGGCGCGCCTCGCAGCGCTGCGCCGCCTTCTTCGACGCGCTGGAGGCCAACGCCGGCACCGCCCGCGTCCAGGTGCAAAACCCCTCCCATGCCGCACTGGCCGGGCAGGTGCGCATCGAGCACCGCTACCGCGGCTACCAGCAGGTGCGCGGCGGCTGGGACACCCTGGTACTGGCGGCCACCGCCGACGCCTACCTGCCGGTGCTGCGCGAACTGCCGCCGGGGGTGCTCGCATCGCTGGCGCGGATCGTGCTGCTCTCGCCCACGCTGGGCTCGGCGGCACTGGTGCGCGAATTCGCCCGCCGCAGCGGCGCCGACCCGGAAATCATCAGCTTCTCCAGCTATCTGGGGGACACCCGGCAGGTGGAGGGGACCGGCGGAGCGCTGGTGCTGACCGCCGGCGCCAAGGCCCGCATCTACGCCGGCTCCACTGGCGGGGCCACGCCCGCGCTGCAGCGGCTGCGTGCGGTGCATGCCGCAGCCGGCACCGAAGTGCAGCTGGCGGGATCGCCGGTTGAAGCCGAGGCGCGGAACATGTCGCTGTACGTGCATCCGGCCCTGTTCTTCAACGAGCTGGCGCTGCGCGCGGTCTTCGCTCCCGCCCCGCCCGTCCAGTACGTCTACAAGCTCTATCCCGAAGGCCCGGTCACCCCGGCGCTGATCCACTCCATGGCCGAGGCCTGGCGGGAACTGTCGGCCATCACCGCCGCACTGGGCGGCCAGCCGGTCAACCTGCTGGCCTTCATGCTCGATGACGGGTATCCGGTGCACCCCCAGAGCATCGACCCGGGGAAAGCGGCCAGCTTCGAGCAGCTGCCGGCCATCGAGCAGGAGTACCTGCTCTACGTGCGCTACGCCTCGCTGCTCATCGACCCCTTCTCGCAACCCGACGCGCAGGGCCGCTACTTCGACTTCTCGGCCATCGCCTTCCGCCCGGTCTTCCGCAATGACCAGGGCCAATGGGATGTGCCGCGGATGCCCAAGGAAGACTACTACCGCACCAGGATCATCGCCGGCCTGGCCCGGGAACTGGCCGTGCCCTGCCCGATGATCGACGCGCTGCTCGCCGCCTACGAAGACGCCCTGGTGCAAGCGGCCTCGGCCCGGGAGGGCCAGGGCTGCTCGCCGGCCTTCGCGGTGCAGGATTTCGCCGAGGACCTGGCCATGATCAGCGCCGGAATCGGGAGTGCGGCATGAGCCAGCCAGAAGTCGAAACAGCGCAGCAGCTGCCCAGCGAACGGCGCATCATCGCCGAGATCTGGCCGGCGCTGCTGGCCTCGGCGCTGGGCCTGCTGCCCTTCACGGTGCTGAGCACCTTCCTGGTGCCCATCGCCGACTGGGCCGGGGCCGGCTATGCCGAAACCGGCACCCTGCGCGGGCTGGCCGGCGTCGGCGCGGTGCTCGCCGGGGTTGCGCTGGCCCCGCTGATCGGGCGCATCGCCCCGGGCACCGTCGCCGCCGCGGCGCTGGGGCTGATGGGCGCCGCCGCCATCGCGGGGACCTTCTCGGGCCTGGCGGCACTGGCAGTTTTCTGCCTGGCCACCGGGGTGTCCAACGCGCTGCTCTACCCGGCGCTGTCAACCGCGGCCGCGGACCGCTTCGGCACCACCCCGGCCGCGGGCCGGGCAGCCACCTTGGTGATGACGGCCCAGACCCTGGCCTCCACGATCGGCGCGCCGCTGCTGGTGCTGCCGGCGATGTTCTGGGGCTGGCAGGGAAACCTGGTCGCCATCGCCGCCATCAGCATCGCCCTGATCCCGGCGGTGCTGCGCTACGGCCGCCACGGCGCCGGGCACTGCGCCGCAGACCCGGCTCCGGCTCCAGCCCGGCTGGGCTACCTGGCTGCCTTCCGCACCCTGGCCGGCGTGCCCGGAGCCCGGGCGCTGCTGCTGGTCTCCTTCGGCCGCGCCGGCGCCTTCATGGGGCACCTGGCCTTCCTGGCCCCGCTGTACGCGGAGAAGTTCGCGCTGACCGCCAGCTGGTTCGCGTTCATCTGGTCGGTCAGCGGCGGAGCCTTCTTCCTGGGGCACCTGCTGGCCGGGCGGATGCTCAACGCCGGGGATTCGCAGCGGCGCACCCGTGCGGTGATGGTTTTCAGCCTGGGCATTTCGCTGGTGGCGCTGTTCGGCGTCTACCTCTCACCGGTGCTGCCGCTGGCGGTGGCCGGCACGGCGCTGCTTTCGGCCAGCCACGCGGTGGTCTCGGCCGCCGTGATGAGCCTGCTGGTGAGCCGTTGCACGCAGGTGCGCGGCACCGCGCTGAGCCTGAACGCGGCCGGCATGTCCCTGGGCCTGTTCCTGGGCACAGCAGCCTCCGGAGCGGCGCTGGCCACCGCCGGATACCTGGCCGCCGCTGCCGTGCTTGGCGCATTGACCCTGATTGCGCTGGGTGCCGCACTGGGCCTGCGCACCGATTCCATTGGCGAAACCCCCGAAAGGCAACCATGACCCCGTTGGAACCTATCGTGCGAGAACCCCGGGAACCGCTGGCCTGCGCCGGCGATGACCTGGACCATGACCGGCGGGCCCGGCACAGCTGGCTGTGGATCGCTGGGCTGCTGGCCGTACTCGTGGCCACCTTGCCGGTGGCCGTAGGGCTCGGCCCGGTGTCCATCGAGCCGGGCACCGTGCTGCAGATCCTCAAGGCGCACCTTTCCGGGATGCCCGCACCTGGTGCATTCAGCGCCTCGGACCAGTCCATCGTCCTGCTGCTGCGCGTGCCGCGGGTGCTGCTGGGTGCCGCCGTCGGGGCCGGGCTGGCCCTGGCCGGGGTGGCGCTGCAGGCGCTGACCCGCAACATCCTGGCCGAGCCCTACCTGCTGGGCGTGACCTCCGGGGCCTCCACGCTCTCGGCGGCCGCGATCCTCTTCGGCGCCACGGCCGGCATCGGCACGGCCTCGCTGGCGACGAGCGCCTTTGCCGGGGCGCTGGCCGCCGGGATCTTCGTCTACCTGCTGGCGCGGGTCGGTTCGGAGATGACGTCCACCCGGCTGGTGCTGGCCGGGGTGTCCGTGGGCTATGTGCTGCACGCGCTCACCTCGCTGCTGATCTTCGCTTCGGATGATCCCAATGCGGGCCGTTCGGTGCTTTTCTGGACGCTGGGTTCACTGGCGCAGGCGACCGGGCAATCGGCAATGATCACCTGGATCGTGGTGATCGGGACCGCCACGCTGCTGGCCTATTGGTCGCGGCCGCTGGACGCGCTGGCCATCGGCGATGGCACCGCGCAAGCGCTGGGAATATCTCCGGCGAAGCTGCGTGCGGCCGTCATGGTGGTGACCGCGGTGTGCGTGGGCGCGCTGGTCGCGTCCTCCGGCGGCATCGGATTCGTCGGGCTGGTGATTCCGCACGTAGCCCGGCTGTGCGTCGGTGCCACGCACCGCACCCTGATTCCGGTAGCCGCCCTGCTCGGCGCGATCTTCCTGGTCTGGGCCGATGTGCTGGCCCGGACGGCCATGGCACCGCAGGAATTGCCGCTGGGAATCGTCACCGCATTGCTCGGCGCCCCGCTGCTGTTCGCGCTGGTTCGCAAGCTCAATGCGGCCCAATAGGAACCAAGGACCTGGAAGAAGGCAAGAACCATGATTACTGCTACAGATATTTCGGTGGGCTATGGCGGAAAGCTGGTCATTGAATCGGCGGGGCTGCAGGCAGGCCCCGGGGAAGTGGTGGGGCTGATCGGCCCCAACGGCAGCGGCAAGTCCACCCTGCTGCGCACGCTCTATGCGGCGCTGCGGCCCACGGCAGGGCTGGTGCTCGTGGACGAGCGCCCGGTCAGCGGACTGCGCGGCAACGAACTGGCCCGCAGGATTGCCGTCGTGGCCCAGGAAACGCCGAGCGAACTGCCGGTCAGTGTCGCCGAAATGGTGCTCCTGGGCAGGGTTGCGCACCGCAAGGCGCTGGCCGCCTTTGCCCGCGAGGACCACCAGGCGGTTGCTTCGGCACTGTCCCGGGTCGGCGCCCGGCATTTGGCCGACCGCCGCTACTCGACCCTGTCCGGCGGCGAGAAGCAGCGCGTGCTGGTTGCCCGGACACTGGCCCAGCAGGCCGAGCACCTGCTTCTGGACGAACCCACCAACCACCTGGATATCCGCTACCAGCATGAGCTGCTGCGCATGGTCGGGGAACTGGGAACCACCACGGTGGTGGTGCTGCACGATTTGAATCTGGCCGCCCGCTACTGCAGCAAGCTGGTCATGCTGGCCAACGGCGGGGTCATCGCTGCGGGCACGCCCCAGGAGGTGCTGGACCCTGGGCTGCTGCTGCAGGTCTACGGGATCCACGCGGAGCAGGTGCTCGTGAACGGCATCGTGCAACTGGTCTTCAGCCTGGCCGATGAGCCCAAGGTGCAACATAGTGGCACTCCAGTGCCCGGATGATAGCCTGCCCGGTAGGCAAGCAATGGCCAAGCGCCTGCCTGCCGGGCCCCAGCATTGACCGTGAAAGGTACCCCTGCCATGACGAATTCCGCCGCAATCGAGGCAGACAAGCACTACGATCTGATCATCCTCGGCACAGGTTCTGGCAACTCCATTCCGGGTCCAGAATTCGATGGAAAATCCATTGCCATCATCGAGAAGGGCGCTTTCGGCGGTACCTGCCTGAACGTCGGCTGCATCCCCACCAAGATGTATGTCTACGCCGCAGACGTCGCCCTGGAAACCAGGCAAGCAGCACGGCTGGGAATCGATGCCCAGGTCAATTCCGTGGACTGGCCAGGCATCGTGAGCAGGGTCTTCGATAAGCGCATCGATCCCATTGCCCAGGGCGGCGAAGACTACCGCCGTGGCGGGCAGACACCGAATATCGACGTCTACGACCAGCACGCGCGTTTTGTCTGCGAGCGCACGCTGCGTACCGGGCAGGGAACAGAAGCCAGGACCATCAGCGCGGACCAGATTGTCCTGGCCGCCGGGTCGCGCCCGTTTATTCCGCAGGAAATCATCGATTCCGGCGTAGCCTTCCACACCAACGAGGACATCATGCGCTTGGCCCGCCAGCCCAAGTCCATCGTGATCATCGGTGGCGGCTACATTGCCATGGAGTTCGCCCACGTTTTCGAAGCACTGGGCACCAAGGTCACCATCCTGGCCCGTTCCGAGCTCATGCGCCAGCTGGATGCCGATCTGCGCGAGCCATTCAACCAGATGGCCGCAGAACGCTATGACGTGCGCCAGGGCAGGAGCATGGTCAGCGCCGTGCAAGAGCCCGACGGGGTGAAGCTGACCCTGGATGACGGTTCCACCGCCAGTGCAGAAGTGCTGCTTGTGGCCACGGGGCGCATCCCCAACGGCGACCAGCTGGATCTGGACCGTGCGGGCATCGACTCCGAGGACGGACGGGTCAGCGTGGACGAATACGGCCGTTCGACGTCTGCCGAGGGCATCTGGGCGCTGGGCGACATTTCCTCGCCATTCTTGCTCAAGCATGTGGCCAACGCGGAAATGCGCGCGGTGCGCCACAACCTGCTGAACCCGCAGAACATGAAGAAGATGCCGCATGAGCACGTGCCGGCGGCGGTCTTCACCCACCCGCAGATCGCCTACGTCGGAATGACCGAGGAAGAAGCCCGCGAGGCCGGGCATGCCATTACCGCCAAGGTGCAGAAGTACGGGGATGTGGCCTACGGCTGGGCGATGGAAGACAGCACCGGTATCGCAAAGCTCATCGCTGATAGGGAAACCGGCAAGCTGCTGGGCGCGCACTACATGGGACCGCAAGCTTCAACGCTGATCCAGCAGATGATTACGGTCATGGCCTTCGGACTGGATGTGCGCGAGGTCGCCACGCAGCAGTACTGGATCCACCCTGCCTTGCCGGAGGTCACCGAGAACGCATTGCTCGGCCTGGACTTCTCCTAGCGGCGGTTTTTCGGACCGGCGGCGAACGGATGATAGCTGGCAGCAGAACCCGAAAGGCAGTAGCAAATAGCGCCTGTTCGTCCTAGGCTGTAGCCATGAATGGGAAAACTTCAAGGACCGTGGCCTCGATGACCCGAAGCATGTTCGCGATCGCTGCAGGGGTGGGCATGGCGCTCGGTGCGCTGGCGGTGCTCTGGATGTTCTGGCCGATCCGCGGGGACGGCTATGGCAGCGGTCTGGGTGATCTCGGCCTGCCCTTGGCCTACGGCGCGCTCGCAGGAGTGCTGATGGGGCTTGTCTGCTGCAGCGGTGCGTATGCGGCCATTGAGATCCAGGCCATGGGGAACCAGCCGGCCACGGCTGCCAGGCAATCGGCCGCTGCCGGAATCGGCGCGGTCCTCGCGGCACTGCTTCCGGCGTTGGCCATAGCCGCGCTGGGCCTGGGCGAAATCGATCCGGCCCCGTTCCTAGGCACGGCCCTGGGGTTCCTGGCAGTGTGCTTTGCCTCGGGCTTCGCTATCCTGGCTGGGCTCAACCGCTGCGCGGCCCGCGGCTGAGGCCATCCGGGCTCCGCGGCCAGGCGCTGGCTGGATCTTGGCTGGAAGCTGCTGGCAGTGCAGGGCGTGCTGTGGCACTTTTGGAAGCGGGCGCTTGGCCCAAGCGCCGGGGACGAAAGCAGACCAGGAGTGCAAATGAAGATCAAGAGCCATCTCGCCGCATGCGCCGTGGCCGGCCTGCTGGCCGGGGCGGTGGGGCTGGCCGGAATTCCGGGGGCCCACGCCAGCGGCACGACCTACACCCAAGAGGTCTCCAGCGCCGCTACCTGCGCCATGATGGAAACCGCCACGGTGGATGCCTTCAAGGCGTCCGGGTACGAAGTCGGCAGCCACGCCTGCCTGGAAGGCAATGGCCGCTACACCTTGGTGATCGAGTACTCGCAATAGTTCCCGGGCGCCACGTGACGATTATCTAGCTGCTGGCGCACCCCGTGCAGACGTGTAAATTCTGGGTGCATCCAGCCGGGGGCGATACCCTTGGAGTATGGCCCCACGTACCCAGTCTCAGGGGACGAAGAAGACCGCGGCGCGCAAACCCAAGGCGCCTGGCTCCTCGTCCTCCAAGAAAACGCCCGAGAACCCGGATGCGGAACTCGCCCTGCCGCTGCGCGCAATACGCAGCGTGTGGATGGGCATTGCCCGGATCTTCGGCGGCGCATTCCGCCGCATCGGCGGAACCGTCAAGCCTGACTACGAGCTGCGCCGCGACGGCACCGGACTGTTCCTCGCGCTGATCTCGATGATCGTCGCGATCATCGAATGGTGGGGCCTGCGCGATGCGGGGTGGTTCGGCACCGGCGTGCACGCGGTCGCCGGCGGCACCCTGGGCTTCATGGCCGTGCTGCTGCCGGTGATCTTGTTCATCGGCGCCTTCCGGCTCTTCCGCTACCCGGAGGCGGTCACCGCGAACAACCGCATCGGCATCGGCCTGCTGATCATGACGCTCTCCGGCTCGTCCATCGCCTCGCTGGCCAACGGCTCGCCAGCGGTCTCCGACGATTTCCAGGCGCTCTGGAATGCCGGCGGCATGGCCGGTTCCATCCTGGGCACCCCGCTGGGCCTGCTGATCTCGGTCCCGGGCGCCATGGCCGTGTTCATCTTCCTGGTGGTCATGTCCATCCTGATCGTCACCGCCACGCCATTTACGCAGATCCCTTCGCGCGTGCGTTCGGGCTACAACCGCCTGCTCGGCCAGGACCCGGACGCACCCCGTGCCGCCCGCCCCACGGCCGCAGTGGAACTTGATCCAGCCGGCGAGGACCATGACCAGTCCTACCTCTACCCGCAGGACGAGGCTCCGGCCCCCGCTGCCAGGAAGAAGAAGCCCGGCTTCTTCGAACGCCGGGCCGCGGCCGCCCGCAAGGTCACCGAGGTCTACGACGTGGACGGCGGCGAGCACGCTGAACGCCCCGGCGATGTCGCCTACGACAAGGCGGTCATCGGCCAGGATGATCCTGCCGAGCAGTCCACCGGCGCGATGCCTGCCGTCAACCGCAACTCCGGCAAGATCTTCGACGCCGACGAGGCCGCCACCCAGGCCATCGCCCGCCCGGACTTCGAGTCCGCCGCCGCCCCGGCCCAGGAAGACACCGCCACGGTGGCCATCCCGAAGCCCTCCGGTCCTCCGCCCGGGGTCAAGCGCCCGACCAAGGCCGAATCCGAGATGGCCGAGATCATGGCCAATATCGGGCTCAAGGCCGAGCCCGAGGCCACCACCTCCGCGATGGACCAGGTCTCCTCGCGCGCCGCCGGGCTCGCCGCATCCCCGCAGGCGCCGATCCCCGCGCGCAGCGAGCAGCTGCAGCTGTCCGGGGATGTCACCTACACCCTGCCCGAGGAGCACTACCTTCCTGCCGGCCCGCCGGCCAAGGAAGCCTCCGAGGCCAACCAGGTGGTAGTCGATGCGCTGACCAACACCCTGCAGCAGTTCAAGGTCGACGCCAAGGTCACCGGGTTCTCCCGCGGGCCCACGGTGACCCGCTACGAGATCGAGCTGGCTCCGGGCACCAAGGTGGAGAAGGTCACCGCGCTGTCCAAGAACATCTCCTATGCGGTGGCTTCCTCGGATGTGCGCATCCTCTCGCCGATTCCGGGCAAGTCAGCCATCGGCATCGAGATCCCGAACACCGACAAGGAAGTCGTGGCGCTGGGCGATGTGCTGCGCAGCTCCAATGCCCGCAAGACCGAGCACCCGATGGTGATGGGCGTGGGCAAGGACGTGGAAGGCGGCTTCGTCGTGGCCAACCTGGCCAAGATGCCGCACCTGCTGGTGGCAGGCGCCACCGGCGCGGGCAAGTCCTCGTTCGTGAACTCGATGATCACCTCGATCCTGATGCGCTCCACCCCGGACGAGGTGCGCATGGTCATGGTCGACCCCAAGCGCGTGGAGCTGACCGCCTACGAAGGCGTGCCGCACCTGATCACCCCGATCATCACCAACCCGAAGAAGGCCGCCGAGGCACTGGGCTGGGTGGTCCGCGAAATGGACACCCGCTACGACGATCTGGCCAACTTCGGTTTCAAGCACATCGACGACTTCAACAAGGCGGTCAAGGCCGGCAAGGTGCACCCTCCGGAGGGTTCCAAGCGCGTGCTCAAGCCCTACCCGTACCTGCTGGTGATCGTCGATGAGCTCGCCGACTTGATGATGGTCGCCCCGCGCGATGTCGAAGAGTCGATCGTGCGCATCACCCAGCTGGCGCGTGCCGCCGGCATCCACCTGGTGCTGGCCACCCAGCGCCCCTCGGTGGATGTGGTCACCGGCTTGATCAAGGCCAACGTGCCCTCGCGCATGGCCTTCGCGACCTCATCGGTCACCGACTCCCGTGTGGTCCTGGACCAGCCCGGGGCCGAGAAGCTGCTGGGCCAGGGCGACGCCCTGTTCCTGCCGATGGGCACCTCCAAGCCGATGCGCGTGCAGGGCGCCTGGGTGACCGAATCCGAAATCCACCGCGTGGTCGAGCACGTCAAGAGCCAGCTGAAGCCCGAGTACCGGGAAGACGTGATCCCGGCTGCCGAGAAGAAGAAGCAGATCGATGAGGACATCGGAGACGATCTGGATCTGCTGCTGCAGGCTACCGAGCTCGTGGTCACCAGCCAGTTCGGCTCCACCTCGATGCTGCAGCGCAAGCTGCGCGTGGGCTTCGCCAAGGCCGGACGCCTGATGGACCTGATGGAATCGCGGGGCGTGGTCGGCCCTTCCGAGGGCTCCAAGGCCCGCGATGTGCTGATCCAGCCCGATGACCTGCCCATGGTCCTGGCCGCGATGCGCGGCGATGACCCGGCGACCAGCACCCCGTCGGCCACCGAGGCCGCGCTGGTGGCCGAAGCCAACGTGAACCACGCCGAGCCGGTCACCGACTATGCCGAGGACCTGGTTGCCAAGGATCTGGAAGATCGCCCGCAAGCCGTCGACTACTTCGATGGCTCCGACGAACCTGGCGAAGACGCCTGGGACCTGACAGGAAGAAACTGAAACCCATGAGCGAGCAAGCTGGCCGCAGTGCCCAGCCACCGGTACCGACGCTGAATATCGCCAACGTGCTCACTACCATCCGCATCATCATGGTGCCTTTCTTCGTCTGGTCCTTGATGGCCGATAACCACGAGCAAGGCCTGTGGCGCTGGGTCGCGCTGGGACTTTTCGTGGTGGCCATGTACACCGACAAGCTCGACGGGGACCTGGCGCGCAGCCGCGGGCTGGTCACCAACTTCGGCAAGATCGCGGACCCGATCGCCGACAAGCTGCTCACCGGTTCGGCGCTGGTTTGCTTCTCGATCCTGGCCGAGCTGCCTTGGTGGGTCACCATCGTGATCCTGGCGCGCGAATGGGGCATCACCTTGCTGCGCGTAGTGGTCATCCGCTACGGCGTGATTGCCGCGAATATGGGCGGCAAGATCAAGACCGTGTTGCAGGCCATCGTGATCGGCCTGTACCTGCTGCCCTACACCCACACCATTGACTGGCTGGGCACCGTGGCGTGGTACCTGATGCTGCTGACCCTGGCCGTCACCGTGGTCACCGGACTGGAATACCTGGTCAAGGCCGGCCAGCTGGCAGCCGCGGCCAAGAAGCAGAAGTAGGGCCGGCACCATGAAGCCCCAGGCACCCGAGGTGATCGCCAAGGCCATTGAAGGCGATGTGCAGCTGGCTACGGCCGAATCGCTGACCGCTGGCATGATTGCCGCGCGCCTGGCCGAGGTGCCCGGCGCCTCGGCGGTGCTGCGCGGGGGAGTTGTCAGCTATTCCTCGGCGGTGAAGTCATCGCTGCTGGGCGTCGACGAGATGCTGCTTGCCTCCAACGGATCGGTGGATCCCGAGGTTGCCCGGCAGATGGCCGTAGGGGCGCAGCGTGCCTGCGGTGCAGACGCGGCGATTTCTGCAACCGGGGTCGCTGGACCGGACCCGCACGATGGCAAGGCGGTGGGAACCGTGTATATTGGGTGGGCCATGGGCGCTGACTCGGGATCCGAAGTCCACCACTTCGTGGGAGACCGGGCACAGATCCGCGAGCAGAGCACCTTGGCGGCACTTCACCAGTTCGCTGCCATCTTGGATAAAGCTTCTTCACAGTAAGACGCGAAATACTCTTCTTCCCGAGATGTTACGCAAAAATCACGGCATATGTGGCGTAGGTCGCATTTAAGTGATTAGGGTGAATGTACGGGAACAAAATCGTATGACCTGTCGTTGTACGAATTGCAGGGCCGCAAGGATGGCCCCCGTATTTGATTAGATCTTCGAGATGGACCTAGGAGCAGAGGCTAAATTCATGGTCAAGCAACCCGTAACTGTCAATGGTGTCGTCCGTTGGCGCGATATGGGAGAAGCCCATATGGTCCAGCCCGAGAAGGAGGAGCACAAAATGGTAGTACTCCGTCATGAAATCGGCGATGTTCTGCGCGACGTCCGTCAGCGCCAGGGACGTACCCTTCGCGAGGTTTCGCATAGCGCACGTGTTTCCCTTGGCTACCTGTCCGAGGTTGAGCGTGGCCAGAAGGAAGCCTCTTCGGAGCTGCTCTCCTCGATCTGCGTGGCGCTGGAAATCCCGTTGTCCCTGATGCTCCGTGAAGTATCCGAGCGCGTTGCCCTGGCAGAGGGCATTGCTATCCCGGATACCGTCCCTACGGATATGGCCAACGAGTTTGCGGCCAAGAGCGGCAACAAGCCATTGGCCTCGGTCTAGAACCAAATTTTTTAGGGCTACCGCCACTCAGTAATCGAGACTGCCGGCAGCCGTGCAAGGAGCCTGCGCGAAATGCGTGGGCTCCTTGCCTATGCGTGGGAGAATAATTAGGTGAAAATCAGCGATTTCTGGCGCAACATGGAAAACGAGTTCGGCGCGCGGTACTCCCACGTGCTGGCCGATTCCATGGCCCTTACCGAACTTGGCAGCCTTACCGCCGCGCAGGCGCTGGACAAGGGCATCAAGCCCAAGCAGATTTGGGAAGCCCTGTGCAAGGCGCAAGACATTCCGGCCGAACGCTGGCTTGGCGTGGATATCGAGCCGAAGGAATCGTAGCGACTCCGTTCGAAAGTCCCGGCACTGGATCTTCGAACATGCCGTGTTGAATTTCGAACACCTGTTCGGATAGGGTTATCCTAGAAGCAACGCAGGAAACTGCACCAAGAACTTAAGCACTGAGACTGTCCACACTTGAGGGCTATCGGAGTCCAAAGTGTCGGTGGGCAAGCATACTGTCTATTGCAGGACAAAATTCATGAGCAAGTACGTAGCAGGCTTGCAAGAGCAAAGGTGAACCATGGCAGCAAAAAATGATCGGGAAAAGGCGCTAGAGGCTGTCCTGGGCCAAATCGACAAGGCCTACGGCAAGGGCTCGGTCATGCGCCTGGGCGATGAAACCCGTGCACCCATTGAAGTAATTCCTACCGGTTCGGTTGCCTTGGATGTCGCCCTTGGCATTGGCGGCCTGCCACGCGGCCGCGTTGTTGAAATCTACGGCCCTGAGTCCTCGGGTAAAACCACGGTTGCCCTGCATGCAGTCGCCAGCGCGCAGAAGGCCGGCGGCGTTGCGGCTTTCATCGATGCTGAGCACGCGCTTGATCCGGAATACGCCAAGAAGCTGGGCGTCGACACCGACGCACTGCTGGTCTCCCAGCCGGATACCGGCGAGCAGGCTCTGGAAATCATGGATATGCTCGTGGGCTCCGGCGCGCTGGATATCATCGTCATCGACTCCGTGGCAGCGCTGGTTCCACGTGCCGAAATCGAAGGCGAAATGGGTGACAGCCATGTCGGCCTGCAGGCCCGCTTGATGTCCCAGGCTCTGCGCAAGATCACCGGCCGCCTCTCGGCCTCGAAGACTACCGCAATCTTCATCAACCAGCTGCGTGAAAAGATTGGCGTCTTCTTCGGCAGCCCGGAAACCACCACTGGCGGCAAGGCGCTGAAGTTCTACGCTTCGGTCCGCATCGACATCCGCCGCATTGAGACCCTGAAAGAGGGCACCAATGCGGTCGGCAACCGCACCCGCTGCAAGGTCGTCAAGAACAAGATGGCTCCTCCTTTCAAGCAGGCTGAATTCGACATCCTGTACGGCCACGGCATCTCCCGCGAAGGTTCGCTCATCGATATGGGTGTCGAGCATAACCTGGTCAAGAAGTCCGGTGCCTGGTTCACCTACGACGGGGACCAGCTGGGCCAGGGCAAGGAAAACGCCCGCCGCTTCCTGCGCGACAACCCGGATCTGGCCGACGAACTCGAGCGCCAGATCTTGCAGAAGCTCGGCGTTCTGCCACAGGAAGAAGTTGAAGAAGACGAGACCGAACTGCGAGTCGTCGAGGGCGATAAGTAGTGGCCCCAGGCTTCCAGCGACGTAGCGG
>NZ_JBLVOC010000027.1:47967-58541 GCF_053543575.1 Glutamicibacter sp. AGC84 | reverse complement strand
ACGCTACGTCCGTTTCCAAAGAGTTCCAGGGGGATCCCGAGGACATGCCGGACTGGGCAAAACCCAGCCCGGAAGAAGTGGAAGCACAAGCGGCTGAGGAATCAGCTAGGCGGGAACGCGCCGCCCGGCGCGCCGCAACCCCAGCCATGCCAGCGGGCAGCACCTCCCGCACCATTGCCAGCTTCCCGGAGGAATCCAGGAAACCGGGCAGTGTTGAAGAGCTGCGTGCGGCGATGGAACAGATTGTTGCCGCGCCCGCACCGGCCAAACCCTCGAAGCAGGAACGCCGCGAAGCACGCGAAGCGAGAAAAGCGGCGCGCGAAGCCGGGGAGCCCGAAGAGCTCAGCGATGACCAGTGGCGGGAAAAGGCGCGTGGCATTTTGCTGCGCCAGCTCACAGCCAGCGACAAGACCGCGAAACAGCTCAAGGACAAGCTTCTTGACAACCAATGCCCTGAGGATATCGCTGATGAAGTCATCGACCGGTATGCCGAGATCAATCTCGTTGATGATGAACGCTTTGCGAAGTCGTGGGTAGTTGCCCGCGCGCGCTCGCGCGGTTTGGCCCGTGGGGCGATCAAGCGCGAGCTGCGCACCAAGGGCGTAGACGATGAACTGGCCGCTGAAGCGCTTGAGCAGATTGATGATGAGGCCGAGGAGCAGCGGGCCCGTGAACTGGTTCGCGCGAAACTGCGCCCGGAATCCATGGGCGCAGATCGGGATAGGGCATTACGCCGACTAGTAGGGATGCTGGGGCGTAAAGGCTACAACGGCGGCTTGGCCTTCAAGGTCGCGCGCGAAGAATGGGAAGAGCGCTTCGGTAGCCGCTACTGATTGCGCTTCGGATCCTGGGCAGGTGCTTTGCTGCGGCGTCCAAGCCAATCGTCAATGCCCTGGTATGCCCACAGGATCAAGGCGGCGATCCCGGCAAGCACCGAGCCAACACCGATATTGAACAGCAGGTCATCGGTCTCGTGGTCCATCGGCGGGAGGAGGCCGATGGCGATCGGGATGGCGAAAAGGAAAAGTGCGGATATTCCGGCCATCCAGATATGGAAGACCTTCATGCCGCGTGACAAGCGCAATGGGCGGGATTTCTCGGGTTCCGGTTGTGGGCGGGGTGAATCGTTTTCCACGGAAATCTCTCTCATAGGCCGAATTGGCTAGTTGATAGTCTAATTCAATCCTAACCCTTCCGAGGGAAGCGGTGAATCCGGCGATTAGCGGGCACGCGCTGCGAACAGCACGCCGGAGCGCGTCCCAAGGTCACCTGTATTTCAGCAGTACCCAATCTTCGGTAATCTTGAAGAGTGACTGAGCAACATACCTTGAGCAACATCGGCAGTGGAGAACTACCCCGTACCTATGAAGTACGTACCTTCGGCTGCCAAATGAACGTGCACGATTCCGAGCGGCTCTCCGGTCTCCTGGAAGATGCGGGCCTAAGCCGCAAATCCGAAGAGCTGGCCGAAGAAGCAGCCGACGTCGTCGTCTTCAATACCTGCGCAGTGCGTGAAAACGCAGACAACAAGCTCTACGGGCATCTGGGCCTGCTGAAGAACCTGAAGGCCGAACGCCCCAATATGCAAATTGCCGTCGGCGGGTGCCTTGCCCAGAAGGACCGGGACACCATCGTCAAGAAAGCCCCATGGGTAGACGTGGTGTTCGGCACGCACAATATCGGTTCGTTGCCTACGCTGCTGGCCCGCTCGCGCCACAACCAGGAGGCGCAACTGGAGATCCTGGAATCACTGGATGTCTTCCCATCCACCTTGCCGACCCGGCGCGAATCCGTGTACGCAGGCTGGGTCTCCATTTCCGTGGGTTGCAACAATACCTGCACCTTCTGCATCGTCCCATCCTTGCGCGGCAAGGAGCGCGATCGCCGCCCGGGCGAGATCCTCGCCGAAATCCAGGCCCTGGTCGATGATGGGGCCATCGAAGTGACCCTGCTGGGCCAGAACGTGAATTCCTACGGCGTGGAATTCGGAGACCGCTTGGCCTTCGGCAAGTTGCTGCGCGCTTGCGGCGAAATAGAAGGACTCGAACGCGTGCGCTTCACCAGCCCGCACCCAGCGGCCTTCACCGATGACGTCATCGATGCCATGGCCGAGACCCCGAACGTGATGCCGCAGCTGCATATGCCGCTGCAGTCCGGCTCGGACAGGGTGCTCAAGGAAATGCGCCGCTCCTACCGGTCCAAGAAATTCCTGGGCATCCTGGAAAAGGTTCGCGAACGCATCCCGCATGCGGCAATCACCACCGACATCATCGTTGGCTTCCCGGGCGAAACCGAAGAGGACTTCCAAGCCACCCTCGACGTGGTTGAAGCGTCGCGATTCTCCTCGGCATTCACCTTCCAGTATTCCAAGCGGCCGGGAACACCGGCAGCCGAACTTGAAGACCAGCTGCCCAAGGCCGTGGTCCAGGAACGCTACGAGCGACTGACCGCGCTCCAGGACCGCATTGCCAAGGAAGAGAATGCGAAGCAGCTGGGCCGTACCGTAGAAGTGATGGCCACCGAGCAGTCCGGACGCAAGTCCGGGGAAACCCGGCGCCTGTCCGGACGCTCGCAGGACCAGCGCCTGGTGCACTTCTCTGTGCCTGACGGAGCCCAAGCCCCGCGCCCAGGCGATCTGGTCACCCTGCCTATTACCGAAGTGGCATCATTCCACCTGATTTCCGATCCCACCGCTGACCAGTACTCCCTGCGCCGTTCGCGTGCCGGGGATGCCTGGGACCGTGCCCAAGCCGAAAGCTGCGGGGTACCTTCCCCAGCTGCGAACGGTTCCATCGGCCGCACGAGCTTGGGCATGCCAACCTTGAAAGTGCGTAGCTAAGTACATGACCAATTCGAACCTGCCGGTCATCGCCATCGTCGGCCCCACCGGCACCGGCAAGTCAGATTTGGCTATTGCCCTGGCCCGGGAACTGGGCGGGGAAATCGTCAATTCAGATGCCCTGCAGTTCTACCGCGGCATGGATATCGGCACCGCGAAGCTGCCGGTGGATGAACGTGGCGGCATCGAGCATCATTTGCTCGACACCATGGCCATCACCGAGGAAGCGTCCGTCGCGGCCTTCCAAGCCCAAGCCCGCGACCACTTCGCCCGAATCCAGGCCCGCGGCAAGATTCCGGTGATGGTCGGCGGCTCTGGACTGTATGTGCGCGCAGCACTTGACGTCATCGATTTCCCGCCGACGGATCCCGGGGTCAGGAAACGGCTGGAGGCTGAGGTCGAGGCCGAAGGCGACGGACCCCTGCGCCGCCGTTTGGCCGAGGTGGACCCGGTGTCAGCTGGGCGCAACCTGGATTTGCGCCGCGCGATCCGGGCCTTTGAAGTCTACGAGATTTCCGGGCGGGCCTTCAGCTCCTTCATGCCGCAACGCGAGTATGCCGCACCGGCAATCCAGATCGGTTTGAACTATGACCGGCATGCATTGCACGAAGCCCTGGAGGCCCGCGTGCACAAGATGGATGCCATGGGATTAGCCGAAGAAGTCGCAGGACTTCTTGAACAAGGATTACGCGAAGGCAAGACCGCTTCGCGTGCCATCGGGTACCAGCAGTACATTGACTATTTGGATGGGCTGATCACCCGAGCCGAAGCCATCGACCAGACGATCATCGCCACGCGCAAGTTCGCGCGACGGCAGATCACCTGGTTCAATGCAGACCAGCGGGTCAACTGGCTGAACCCGATCGAACCGGGACTGCTGGAAAAAACGCTGAAGATCATTGGCTAGCCAACATACGCAGGAAAACTCTAGGAGCATTGATGTACCGCACCGAACTAGGACAGCTGGCTGGACAACATTTTGCCAAGGGCCAGGCTACCGGCAACGACTTCGTACTGGTTGCAGACCCTGAAGCAAAGCTCGACATCACCCCCGAACAGGTAGCGGCCCTGTGCCATCGCCGCTTCGGCATTGGCGGCGACGGGCTCATCCGTGCCGTGCCAACCTCCAAGGTTCCGGGATACGAAGAGCAGTTCCTGGAGAACCCCAAGGCCTACTGGTTCATGGATTACCGGAACAACGACGGTTCCATCGCCGAAATGTGCGGCAATGGCGTGCGTGCCTTCGCGCACTACCTGATTGCCGAGGGGCTGGTGAGCCTCCAGGTGGGGCAAAGCTTCCAAATCGGCAGCCGTGCAGGGGTCAAGGAAATTACCCGCCTGGTCGATGGCTACGCAGTGAACCTGGGTCCTTGGGGCCTGATCTTCGAGCAGGACGCGGCCGAAAAATCCGTGGACTCCATGGTCAAGCCGCGTGGCTGGGAACAGGCCCTGCCGGCCTTGAGCATCACCATGGGCAATCCGCACACCGTTGTGGCGTTGCCCGATGCCCGAATGCTCGAAGAATTGGACCTGTTCCAGGCACCAGAGGTATCTCCCGTTCCTGCCCACGGCACCAACGTGGAATTCGTGGTTCCATCCGAACCGCTGATTGAAGAAGACGGAGTTGCCCAGGTCCAGATGCGCGTCCATGAACGCGGGGTAGGCGAGACCCTCTCTTGCGGTACCGGTGCCTGCGCGGCTGCAGCTGCCGTACGCTACTGGGCGCGCAGCACCGCGCTGATCAACCAGTGGGCTGTTGCGGTGCCAGGCGGCGTGGTCGGCGTTGAATTCCGCGGCAATGCAAGCGGCGGAGAAGATACGATCCTCAGCGGCCCAGCGGATCTGGTGGCGCGCGGGATCCTCGGTGCGCAGTAGAACTGATCCGGTTCTTCGCAGAACCGCAGATTGGCTCGGCAGCCGATCTGCGGTTTGCCTTCGGTCCTCTAGGCCGGGCGCGCTACCTTCAGCACGCGGAAGGCCTTGGCGGTCGCTTCGCGGGTGATCTTCCACTCCGAGGGAAGCTGCTCAACCAGCCACTTCTGCAAGGAGTCACTGCCAAGGTTCTTCTGCACCACCATCCAGGCCTCGCCGCCCGGGGCCAAACGCGGCAACCACAGCATCAGCAGCTCATGCAGGGCATCCTTGCCGATGCGAATGGGCGGGTTGGACCAGATGGTGTCGAATTCCAGGTTCGGATCCACGGAATCAGGAGTGCCGACAACAACGTTGGACAAGCCCAACGCCGTGGCGTTCAAGCGGGCCAGATCGATGGAACGCTCATTGACGTCGACGCCGTAGACCTCGGACTGCGGGGACTGCTCGGCAGCGGCCAAGGTGATGGGCCCCCAGCCGCACCCGATATCCAGGATGCGTCCGCGAGGGGCCGGCACGTACTGCAGCAATACCGCTGTGCCCTTATCCAGCCCGGCAGGGGAGAAAATGCCGGAGGCCGTCTGCACTTTGCGCAGCGAGCCATTGAGCTCGACTTCGATGGTGCGACGTTCGTCTGCCGAGGCCGGGCTGGCGGTGAAGTAGTGATCCGAGGTCATAGGCAAAGTTTATCGCCCAGTACGGTTACCCCAAAGAACAGGGTCTCCAACGTGAGCAAAGCGATATAGGCACGACACGATATCACTGATAGAGTTTTCCCTATGACTTTCATTTTCGTCTAATACGTAATCCTCTTGGTTACCCGCGATTCCACGAGCTGGCCGTGCACTTCTTGCGCGCCCACCTGCATGAATCAGCAGACAGCAAAGTCATTTCCCCTTCTTGGCAGTTCTTCTTTTTGGAACCCCGCATTCGCCTTTGCTCACCGGTAACCATGCATTCACCTGTCTGCTCATAGACCTTTACTCCTTGCAAAGGACCACGAATGTTTGATGAACCACCCGAAACTGAACGCGCCACGTCGCAAAGTGGGGCCCACCCGCACTATTCTGGAAAGCGAAGTACTTCTAAGGAGACCATGACTAACTCCGAGTCACACGAGCACGATTCGGCATCTATGGATGATGCCCAGATCCAGGCCGCCATCGATCGAATCCTCGCAGCCGACGATGCGCAGAGCCCGCAGGTCCAGCACTTCGGCGAAGAAGAGAGTTCCATCTTCGCCGGGCAAGCCTCTGCACTGAACCGTTTTTCCTCCGGCCTCACCCATTTCGACGGGGACCAGGAAGATTTGGACGACCGCCGTGCGCTGCGCCGCGTCGCAGGCCTGTCCACGGAACTGGAAGACGTCACCGAAGTCGAGTACCGCCAGCTGCGCCTGGAACGCGTCGTGCTGGCTGGCATCTGGAGCGACGGCACCGTCACCGACGCCGAGAATTCTCTGCGTGAGCTCGCCGCTTTGGCAGAGACCGCCGGCTCGGAGGTCCTGGACGGGCTGGTGCAGCGTCGCAGCAAGCCGGACCCATCGACTTTCCTCGGCTCGGGCAAGGCTGAAGAGCTGCGCGGAATTGTTGCTTCCACTGGCGCCGATACCGTGGTTGTCGATGCAGAGCTGGCTCCTTCGCAGCGTCGCGCCTTGGAGGATATCGTCAAGGTCAAGGTGATCGACCGCACCAGCCTGATCCTGGATATCTTTGCGCAGCATGCCCAGTCGCGAGAGGGCAAGGCGCAGGTTGAACTGGCCCAGCTCGAATACCTGCTGCCGCGCCTTCGCGGTTGGGGAGAATCGATGTCCCGCCAGGCCGGTGGCCGCGTGGGTGCCGCCGGTGGCGGTATCGGTTCGCGTGGACCGGGTGAAACCAAGATTGAAATGGACCGCCGCCGCATTCGCGACCGCATGGCGAAGCTGCGCCGCGAGATCAAGGCCATGAAGCCTGCGCGCGAAGCCAAGCGTGCCAACCGCAAGCGCAATGAGGTTCCGGCCGTAGCCATTGCCGGCTACACCAACGCTGGCAAGTCATCGCTGCTTAACCGACTGACCAACGCCGGTGTGCTGGTGGAGAACGCGCTGTTCGCTACCCTGGACCCGACCGTTCGCCAGTCGGCGACCGAAGACGGGCTGACCTACACCCTGGCCGATACCGTGGGATTCGTTTCCAACCTTCCGACCCAGCTGGTGGAAGCCTTCCGTTCCACTTTGGAGGAAATCGCCGATTCGGATCTCATCCTGCACGTCGTTGACGGGTCCCATCCGGATCCCGAAGGGCAGATCCAGGCCGTGCGCACCGTGCTCGGCGAAGTCGACGCGTTGAACATCCCAGAGATCATCGTGGTGAATAAGGCTGATGTGGCTGATCCGTTCGTTATCGAACGCATCCGCAACAAGGAATCCAACACTGTGGTTGTCTCTGCGCATACCGGTGAAGGCATCCAGGAGCTGCTGGAAAAGATCAGTTCCTCGATTCCACGCCCCGGAGTCCAGCTTGAGGTACTCATTCCCTACAACCGGGGGGATTTGATCGCCAAGCTGCACCAGAGCGAATCCGAGATCCTGGAAAGCGAACACCTGGAGGAGGGCACCCGGCTGATCGTCAAGGTGCGCGATTCCTTTGCTGCAGAGTTGGAGACCTTCAACCTTCATGGATAAGCAAGAGCAGGCCCTGGGGCTCCTGGAGGCCGCGGTCACTTCCATGGGCGGCGCCATGCGCACCGGCCAGCAGGAAATGGTCAAGCACGTGGTCAGCGCGTTGGAAGACGAAAAGCATTTGCTGGTGCAGGCCGGTACCGGAACGGGCAAGTCCATGGGCTACCTGATTCCGGCACTGGCCCACGCGCAAACCAGCGCCAAGCCAGTGATCGTCTCCACCGCGACATTGGCGCTGCAATCGCAGATTGTCGGCCGTGACGTACCGCGATTACTCGACTCGCTCAAGGGCAAGCTCTCGCGCCCGATGGATGTCGCGCTGCTCAAGGGGCGCTCGAACTACCTGTGCCAGTACAAGCTCGGCGGCGGATACCCGGATGACGAAGGCACTCTTTTTTCCATGGACGAGCCGGCAATACCTGCCGGCACCACTTACTCGCCGCTGGCTAGCGAAGTAATGAAACTGCGTGAATGGGCCGAAGAGACCGACACGGGTGACCGCGATGAACTGGTGCCCGGGGTTAGTGACAAGGCTTGGAAGCAGGTCTCGGTTTCGGCCATGGAGTGCCTCGGCTCGCAGAAGTGCCCGATGGCGGACGAATGCTTCTCGGAAATGGCGCGTGCCCGTGCCGCCGAGTCCGACGTGGTCATTACGAACCATGCGTTGCTGGCGGTTTCGGCCTTCGAGGGGCTTTCGGTTCTCCCGGACTTCGAAGTCGCGATCATCGATGAGGCCCACGAACTGCAAGATCGCGTGACCAGCTCGGTTTCGGGCGCGCTCTCCTCGCGCATGGTGCTTACCGCCGCTGGCGGTGCCAAGCGCCATTGCGGTATCAATGCGGATGAGATGGTCAAGGCCGCAAACCGCCTGGAAAAGTCGTTGACCGGGTTGCCGACAGGCTTGCTGGAACATGGTCTGCGCGAAGACATGGGCATTGCCCTGAACGACATCGTGGAGCAGGCCCGGCTGGCTCTGGCGCTGTCCAAGCCCGAAGCCAATGCACCGGCCGATGGCGGCCGCCAGACTGCCCGCTCCCAGCTGCAGGCAGTGATGGATGATGCGATTCGCATGCTCGAATCCGAAGAACGCCGCGAGGTCCTGTACACCACCCGTCCGCGGGAGTTTGTCGAAGGCCGGGGCTACGTCGAGGCCGATGAGAGCCAGCCTGCAACCTTGAACGTGGCACCGTTGTCGGTGGCCGGCAAGTTGCGCGAGGGCCTCTTCGACGGGCGCACGGTCGTATTGACCAGCGCCACCTTGGCCATTGGCTCGCAGTTCGACTCGGTAGCAGGCTCCTTGGGCCTGATGGGCGCCGGCGCTCCATCATGGACCGGCGTAGATGTTGGCAGCCCTTTCGATTACCCCAAGCAGGGCATCCTCTACGTGGCCAAGCACCTGCCCAAGCCAGGACGCCAACTGGCGGCGGAGACGCTGGATGAGATCGAAGATCTCATCAAGGCCTCCGGTGGCGGCGCCTTGGCGCTGTTCACTTCCAAGCGTTCCGCCGAGGAAGCGGCAAGCATCTTGCGCGAGCGCCTAGACGTGGAAATCTTGTGCCAGGGTGAAGCCAGCATGAAGTCGCTGGTCGAACAGTTCAGCAGCGAACGCGACACCTGCCTGTTTGGAACCATGACCTTGTGGCAGGGCGTGGACGTGCCAGGCGATTCTTGCCGGCTGGTCATCATCGACAAGATTCCTTTCCCGCGCCCGGATGATCCTATCTCCAAGGCCCGTTCCGAGGACGTGGCCAAGCATGGCGGAAATGGCTTCATGCAGGTTGCCGCCACCCATGCGGCGATTCGCCTGGCCCAGGGTGCTGGGCGCTTGATTCGTTCGGTCGGGGATAAGGGCGTTGTGGCGATCCTTGATTCGCGCATGGCCACGGCGCGGTACGGCAGCTTCTTGAAAGCTACCCTGCCGCCGATGTGGCCGACTGTCGATAAGAAGGTCATCACTGGTGTTCTCAAGCGATTGAACCCGGGCGGGAAATAGCCGCGGCCAGAATATGAACTTGAGCTGTCCTTCGGGACAGCTCAAGTTCTTTAACCGGTACCAGCATGATGCTTCCAGATGCACTAAGGTCTGTGACAAGAACTGATGAAGCTCGAATCGGAAGGCACCATGGAGTCCATGCAGGAATTGGCGCACCAAGCCGCGATCGACACCCACCAGCGGTTCGGGCATCGCCTCATGGGGTTGCCCGGAACGTGGATTGGACAGAGCTACAGCAAAGCGCATCGGTTGCGCGACGGAAGCATGCTCAGCAATCTCAATGGTTTCGCGCACCCGCTTGCGGAGTGGAACTATTGGTGGCAGGCGCACTATCTGGATGCCATCATCGATGAGGGCCGATCGTACTGGGACGAAGGCAACGAACACCGGGCGCGCGAAGCGCTTGCCCGGGCCAACGGCCTATTGCGCGGCATTCGAATTCGAAACTTCGGGATCTTGCCCAACTACTTCTTCGACGACATGGCTTGGCTTGCCCTGGCCAGCGGCCGCCTGTCAGAGTTCACGCAGCTGGTGACGGGACACAGGAGCCGTCCTGCCGAGGCGGCAGTTCGGACGCTGGGACGGCAGCTCCATGCCGGCATGGATGGGGTGCTGGACGGCGGCCTGTACTGGTCCAGAAAGCGGGATTTCAAGAACACGCCAGCCAACGCGCCGGCGGCACTGTTCTTTGCCCGTACCGGGGAGAAAGAGATCGCGCGAGAGCTTCTCCAGTGGCTGGAAAAGAATCTGTTCAGCGTGGAGCGAGGACTGTATCTGGACGGACTTCGGTTGACCACGCAGGGACACGCCGTGGAACCAGCGGTCTACACCTATAACCAGGGCCTGGTGCTCGGGGCATTGCTTGAGCTTGGCGAGCCTGCTGATCTGGCTCACGCTAAAGTACTGATCGATGCCACCACGAAATCGCTGTCAACTGCTGCCGGGGTCCTCTCGTTCAACAGCGGGGGAGACGGCAACCTGTTCGCGGGGATACTCTGCCGATATCTGGCCCTCGCCGGTAATGATGTCCGCTTGGAAGCCCGGAGCCGGGAGCAGGCCAGGAGGCTGGTCATGGCAACGGCGCGCCATCTGGCTGACCAGGAACCACGCCGGCTTTCGGCGGCAATCCAACGCTGGATGATCTTCTCGGCGGCCGCTCAATTCGAGTTGAACGCCGGCCAATAGCGGGTTAAACGAGAATTGGGGGG
>NZ_JBLVOC010000027.1:47729-47942 GCF_053543575.1 Glutamicibacter sp. AGC84 | reverse complement strand
AATTGCGCTGGGGCCAAGCACCAGCGCAATGACCGTACGTATTCTAGAGCGAGCGCATCACCGAGACGACGCGTCCCATGATCGTTGCGGCATCACCCAAAATTGGTTCGTAGCGCGAGTTCTGCGGAAGCAGCCAGGTATGCCCGTCACGCTGCCGGAAAGTCTTTACCGTGGCTTCTTCATCGAGCAGGGCAGCTACGATGTCGCCGTTGT
>NZ_JBLVOC010000027.1:5183-47668 GCF_053543575.1 Glutamicibacter sp. AGC84 | reverse complement strand
GGCGCACAACTACCCAGTCGCCATCGCAAATCGCAGCGTCAACCATTGAATCGCCGGAAACCTTGAGCATGAACAGTTCGCCGTGGCCTACGAGCTGACGAGGCAACGAGAAAACATCTTCGACGGACTGTTCGGCAAGGATCGGACCGCCGGCAGCGATACGGCCAACCAGGGGAACCATGGTGGTGTCAGCGGAAGTGCTCAATTCAATGATCTTGGCGTCTTCGCTGGCATCTGGCTCGACCGGCTTCGAAACTTCGGCCTTCTCGGCGTCTTCGGCCAGCTGCAGAGGCAGCAGGATTTCCATTGCGCGCGGACGGCGTGGATCTCGACGGATATAGCCGAGCTTTTCCAGCTGGCTCAGCTGGTGGGTGACGCTCGAAAGGCTCTTGAGCCCTACTGCGTCACCAATCTCACGCATCGATGGTGGATAACCGTTCTTGCCGATTGACCGCTGGATCGTCTCCAGGATCTTCTTTTGGCGAATCGTCAGCGAACGTGCATTCGATCGGGGAGTGCGTTGTGAAGCTGACATGAGATTTTGCCTTCCCTAGCAATCATTCGAAAGTTCGTAAGTCCAAACTGTCGGCGCTAGATGGTGAGATGTTTTCATTGCTCGTCTACTTCGAAATCTTAGTAGATAAGCGAGCTTCTTTCAAAGATTTGTTCGAAAACTTCTGGACAAGTTCCGCAAACCTCTGTTAGAACAGATATACGAGGTTCGAACAAGTTTTCGAATCTACGCTTTCGAATACAAATTCGCATCACTTGAATTTCTTGAGGAGACAAAGTCATGGCAACCGTCGCACTTGACTCAAATCAGACCCAGGCACCACTGAAGATCCGCATCAACCGTCGCGGATGGGCCGTGCTTGTGGGTATGCCCATTTTCGCACTCACCATCGCCGCAGCTTTCTTCATCTCCATGTTTGCCTCTGACGCGCATGCCGCAGCCGATACTCCTGTTGGAGTCGGAACCGTTGATGTCACCGTTATTCCAGGGGATACGCTGTGGAGCCTGGCCCGGGATTACGCCACCGGTTACGACGTGACCTCGGCAGTGGGCCACATCGCCGAACTCAATGCCCTGACCGGCAGCGAAATCCAGGTTGGCGAAACCTTGTCGATTCCGGTCCTTGCCGGCTAGCTTCCCCAGCCTGCTTCGAGTTTGTTACCTGTGGCCGTAGCGGATTCACTGGCAGGCGCGCTGCGCACGTAGACTTGATGCGTGAATGACCGCAGTGAACTTTTGAGTCAGCTGCCCTTGCGTGAGAATCTCCGCGGGCTATCCCCTTATGGCGCACCACAAATTGACGTGCCCATCCAGCTGAACGTCAACGAGAACACCCATCCGTTGCCACCGACAGTCGTCGATGCCATTGCACAAGAGGTGGCCAAGGCGGCGGCAATGTTGAACCGGTATCCGGACCGCGAGTTCACCGAGCTTCGCGAACTCCTAGCCGATTACCTCGGCCACTCGCTCACCAAGGACAATATCTGGGCCGCTAACGGTTCCAATGAAATCCTGCAGCAAATCCTGCAAGCCTTTGGCGGCCCCGGCCGTGCCGTGATGAGCTTCGGCCCAACCTACTCCATGTACCCGCTGCTTGCCAGTGGTACTGACACGAAATATATCGCCGGTGAACGCGCCGCAGATTTCACGTTGTCCGCCGATTCCGCAGCCGCACAGGTTCGCGAGCACAAGCCGAACATCGTTTTCCTCTGCTCTCCGAATAACCCCACCGGCACGGCCCTTGGCCTGGACGTCATCACCGCGGTATATGAAGCCATGAGCGAGCATAACGGCATGGTGATCGTGGATGAGGCGTACGCCGAGTTCTCCTTGGCCAGCACCACCTCGGCGCTGAGCCTGCTCGAAGGCCGCCAGCGGCTGATTGTCTCGCGCACCATGTCCAAGGCTTTCGGCCTGGCCGGTGCGCGCGTAGGCTACCTGGCCGCTGCGCCAGAAGTCACCGATGCCATCCGCTTGGTGCGACTGCCGTACCACCTGTCGGCAGTGACCCAGGCAACCGCCATCGCGGCCTTGAAGAACATCGAGTTGCTGTTGGCCCAGGTCGAGGACATCAAGTCCCAGCGGGACCGCATCGTCGCGCGCCTGAAGGAACTTGGCCTCAAGCCATCGGTCTCCGACTCCAACTTCGTCTTCTTCGGTGGCGTCGAAGACCCCCACAAGATTTGGGAAGGCCTGTTGGAAGCCGGCATCATCATCCGCGACAATGGAATCCCGGGAACCTTGCGTGTTACGGCAGGAACCGAATCGGAAACCACAGCCTTCTTGGAACGACTTGCCGAACTGCTCGGCTCGCAGAAGTAATCAAAGACAAGCGAAGGAAGACATGTCTGCCGAATTGATTGGCGCACGTCGCGCCCGCATGGAACGCGTGACCAGCGAATCGTCCGTATTCGTTGAACTGGACCTCGATGGCACCGGTGTCTCTGAGATCAGCACCTCGGTGCCGTTCTACGACCACATGCTGACTGCGCTATCCAAGCATTCGCTCATCGATCTCACCGTGCGTGCCACCGGCGATACCCACATCGACGTTCACCACACCGTCGAGGACACCGCGATCACCATTGGCGAAGTACTGCGCGTGGCACTGGGCAACAAGGCCGGCATCCGCCGCTTCGGCACCTCCTACGCTCCACTGGACGAAGCCCTGTCCCGTTCGGTAGTCGATGTGTCGGGCCGGCCATACCTCGTGCACTCCGGCGAGCCTGCGGGCCAGGAATACCACCTGATCGGTGGTCACTTCACCGGTTCGATGACCCGTCACGTCTTCGAAGCCATCACTTTCCACGCACAGATCTGTGCTCACATCGAGGTGCTCTCGGGTCGCGACCCGCACCACATCGTTGAAGCGCAGTTCAAGTCCTTCGCGCGCGCATTGCGCGAAGCGGTAGAGCGCGATGAGCGCATGGGCGACAAGATCCCATCCACGAAGGGTGCACTGTAAGTGGAAAAGAAAACAGTAGTTGTCCTGGATTATGGTTCCGGCAACGTCCGCTCCGCTGTGCGCGCTTTGGAAGCCGCCGGCGCCGAAGTGGAACTGACCGCAGATCCGAAGAAGATCGTGGCCGCCGACGGCCTGGTAGTCCCCGGTGTTGGCGCCTACGCCTCGGTCATGGAGCAGCTGGCCAAAACCGGTTCCCTGCGCTGGATCGGTCGCCGCATTGCCGGGGGCCTGCCGGTTTTGGGTATCTGCGTGGGACACCAGGTCTTCTTTGAAGAAGGCGTGGAACACGGTGTGAAAACCGAAGGCATTGGCGAATGGCCGGGCAAGGTTGAACGCCTGCAGTCAGATGTCATCCCGCACATGGGCTGGAACACGGTACGCCCGCCGGAGGGATCCAAGCTGTTCGCCGGCATCGAGGGTGAACGATTCTACTTCGTGCACTCCTACGCTGTTCAGAAGTGGGAATTCGACGTAACGCAGCCAGCGATGACCCCGCCACAGGTGACCTGGTCGACGCACGGAACGCCCTTCGTGGCCGCCGTCGAGAACGGCCCGCTATCGGCAGTGCAGTTCCACCCGGAGAAGTCCGGGGACGCTGGCGCGCAGCTGCTTCGCAATTGGTTGGGGACGCTCTAGGCATGTGGACCCTTATTCTGGGCGTTGTCGGGGCCTTCCTGATTGGCGGAGCCATTTCGCTGAAGAGCCAGAAGGCCCATATCTCATGGATCATCGCGCTGTGGGTACTTGCAGGCCTGAGCCTGATCGCAGCCTGGTCCTTGACCTACTAATCACATTACTTCTTCACTAAGGACATCATGAGCGAGCAACCAATCCTCGAACTTTTGCCTGCAGTAGATATCGCTGGCGGACAGGCAGTGCGCCTGGTCCAGGGCGAAGCCGGTTCCGAGACCGGATACGGCGACCCGCTGCAAGCTGCGCTCTCCTGGCAGAATGCCGGCGCTGAATGGCTGCACCTGGTCGACCTGGACGCAGCCTTTGACCGTGGCAGCAATGTTGAGATTGTCCAGCGCATTGCCAAGGAACTGGATATCAAGGTCGAGCTCTCCGGCGGTATCCGCGATGACGCTTCACTTGACCGGGCCCTGGAATTCGGTGCTACCCGCGTCAACCTCGGAACCGCCGCGCTAGAGAACCCGGAATGGACCAAGCAGGCCATTGCCCGCCACGGCGACAAGATCGCCGTGGGCATGGACGTGCGCGGAACCACCTTGTCCGGCCACGGCTGGACCAAGGACGGAGGCGACCTGTGGGATGTTCTGGCCCGCCTCGAAGATGCCGGATGCGCCCGTTACGTCGTCACCGACGTGACCAAGGACGGCACCCTACGCGGACCGAACGTTGAACTATTGCGCGAAATCGCTGCCAAGACCAGCAAGCCGATTGTCGCCTCGGGCGGCATCTCCTCGCTCGAAGACCTCCGGGTCTTGCGCGAGCTGGTTCCAGAAGGCATCGAAGGAGCCATCATGGGCAAGGCGCTGTACTCGGGCCAATTCACCTTGCAAGAAGCGCTCGATGTAGCAGGTCGCCGCTAGGCCCCATGCTGCAGCAGGGAAAGACGATTCAGAAGCTCGCGCTTTTGAATCGTCTTTTTTTATTCGTGAAAGCGGATCCCGGTCTTTCCCTCCTCGGGCCCGCGACTGCGCGCAGGTGCTGGGAAAGAAATCTGAAATCATCGGATAGGGGTGTCCAAGCTCATGACTGCAGTTTTGAAACTTCCCTCCAACAACCCCGAAACCACCGATAGCATGGAGCTATGAGTACCGAGCAACCTGAATCTGCACCCAAACGCCACCTGCCGGGACATATTGTCGCTGCACTGGCGCAGGCAGGCTCTAGCACCGACTCTGCCGGTCAGGACTGGGAAGGCCGGGACCTGAGCGGTGAAGGCAACCCCCTGCATAATTTCGACAAGGACGACGGCAAGGCCGACGCCAACGTCGTTGCCGCACTGGCGGCCTTGCGCGATGGCAGCGCAGGGGAGGGCGAGGTACATAAATCCTTGTCCGAGGCACGCGTTTTCGTTGCGGTGGTAGCCCAGCTCGGCGAAGAAGCCATGACGGAACACGGCTTCGCATCCGACAAGGAAGCCGATATGGCGCTGGTGAAAATCAAGGCTCCAGATGGCCGCATGGCCCTGCCGATCTTCACGACCGTCGAACGATTGCAGGCTTGGCACAAGGAAGCTCGACCAGTGGCGGTTTACGCCCCGCGGGCGGCCCTCTCGGCAGTCAGCGAGGAATGCCAGCTGCTGGTACTCGATCCCGGAAGCGAATTCACCTTCGTGCTTCGACGACCGGGGGTCTGGAACCTGGCCAAGCAGATCGACTGGATTCCGAGTTATCAGAACCAGCAGATCGCCAACCTGGTGCAGGATGCAACCGAAGGCTTTGGCCAGTTGCAGACCGTCAAGGTTGCCCCGGGCAGGGGAGTCGGCTCACGCAGCAAGGACGGGCAAGTGGTCCTTGGCGGAGGTCCCGGACCGGAACTGAACTTGCAGTTTGTTTTTGCTCCCGGAACGAGCGAGAACGACGCTCGCGAGACGACTCGCGCAATCCACGGACGTTTGTCCCAAAACACCGAATTCGCTGAAGCAGTGGATTCCCTCGAACTCAGTTTGCACAGCGCGCCGAACTAAACCGGCGGGCTCCTTTCGACCAGACAAGGAACTTTCCGGGCATGAAAAGCTATTGGCAGATTTTGCGTCAACCGCAGATCTCACTTTTGTTGCTGATTGGCATGATTGCCCGACTTCCGCACTCCGCATTGAGCATGCTGCTGCTCCTGCATCTGGTGAACAACCTCGGCCAATCCTGGGTTTCGGCCGGTCTGGTCACGGCCGTCATGACCTTGGGCATCGCCATTGGCGCCCCGTGGCGCGGTGCCCGCGTAGATGTCTGGGGATTGCGCCGCGCGATGATCCCATCGGTGATCGTCGAAACACTCGTCTGGTGCACGGTGCCGCATGTTCCACTGGTCTGGGTGTACCCGCTGGCCTTCATCGGCGGACTCTTCGCGCTACCGGTCTTCTCAGTGGTGCGTACCGCGCTGGGCATCATGACCACCGGCGAACAACGCCGTACCGCCTTCGCCTTGGATGCCACCGCCACCGAACTGGTGTTCATCGTCGGACCTGCAAGCGCCGGCATTGTCGCCACCCAGATCAGCAGCGTCATTGGATTGAGCGTCATCGGCGTGACCTCGACGGTTGCCGGGTTGGCGCTGATGATCCTGAATCCGCCAACGCGCAGCGATGATCCCAAGGCGATCGCCTCGCGGGCCAACGTGCACGAGGAACGCTTGGGCGCGGAGGCCAGCTTCATTGCGGCCGCGCCGATGGGTGTACCCGAAGTCGAGGGCGAGCTGATCGCAGCCGGCATGAAGTCTGCCCGCGCCCGCATCAAGCAGCGTGGCCGAAACTTCAAGAACCGTTTCAACTGGGTCAGCGCTTCGGTCCTGGCGGTATTCATTGCCGCGGCAGGAGCAGGCATGCTGCTCACCGGCACAGAAGTGGCCATCGTGGCCGAACTGGACGCGTCGGCGCAGAGCCACCAGCTGGGTCTGGTGTTCTTCTTCTGGTGCGGAGCCTCGCTGGTCGGCGGCCTGATCTACGGGTCGATGAAGCGGGTTATTTCTCCACTGGTGCTGCTGCTGAGCATGGCCGTGCTGACGATCCCCATGTACTTCGCGTGGGATACCTGGTCGTTGGCGCTGTTCTCCGCGCTCCCCGGCTTCCTGTGCGCGCCGACGCTGTCGGCGGCCTCTGAGTGGCTCACCGACTTGGTGGCCGAAAAGCGTCGCGGCGAAGCCATGGGCTGGTATGGCTCTGCGATGACCGCTGGCACCGCGTTGGGATCGCCGATCACCGGCATATTCGTCGACAACCTCGGACCCGCCCCGGCCTTCCTTGGCATCGGCGCCATGGCTGCAGTGGTCGTGGTGATTGCCTTGATTGCGCAGCAGATCCGCCGCCGCGTTCGCCGCGCCCGCCGCCGTCGCCTGGAAACGGTCGCCTAGGCTGGTGGAGCTGCCCTGAGCCGCGAGTACATGTACATGTCCCTGCGTGCGGTGCCCACCTGTTCCCAGCTGCGCAGCAAGCCTTCACGCTGGAAGCCGCACGCTTCAGCGGCCCGCCACGACCCCTCGTTCCACGGCTCCACGTAGAGCTCGATCCGGTCGATTCCCGGATGCTCCAATGCCCAGGCGCCGAGCGCTGCCAACGCATGCTTGGCAATGCCGCGCCTGCGGTGCTCCGGTGCGATCCAGTATCCGATGCTGGCCCTGCCGTGGTCGGCATTGCGCAGCCACAAGCCGATTTGCCCAACGGCACGATCCGTGGCCGTTTCGGCTATGGCAAACGAATACCCGCTGCCCTCGGCCACCCGGCGGTGCTGGCGCGCGATGAATGCCGCATAGCCGGCTTCAGTTCCTTGCGCCGGGACCGTGGTGATTTGCGTAATGTAGGGGTCCGTGGAGGCCTGCCTCACGGCAGGAATGTCGCTGGGCTGGAAGGGGCGGAGCCGGAAAGCACCGGCGTCGATCACTGGTTGTTCGAGCATCTGCATGATTCCAACCTAGCTTGGTGATCCAAACAAGAAATGGACCCGTTTCCCTGGGGAAACGAGTCCATGATGTTAATCTCTTAAAATTCAGCCAATATTACCTAGTTGACCGGTCCGGTGAACTTCTCGCCCGGGCCCTTGCCTGGTGCATCCGGGATGATTGAAGCTTCGCGGAAGGCCAGCTGCAGGCTGCGCAGGCCGTCACGCAAAGGCGCTGCGTGCTGCGAGCCGATCTCGGGCGCACCGGCGGTGACTAGGCCTGCCAGTGCGGTGATCAGCTTGCGGGCCTCATCGAGATCCTTCAGCTCATTGGCATCTTCGCCCTCTGCAAGTCCGCACTTGACTGCTGCTGCACTCATCAGGTGGACGGCGGCCGTGGTGATGATTTCAACGGCTGCAACTTCTGCGATATCGCGCACCTGCTGGTCGACAGCGTGCTGGTGCGAGTTGGTGTCTTCGTTAGTCATACTGCTAAGCTTGTCACAGACCGACTCGATGCCGGTACTTCTCGCAGTTCTCCAGCTAGCACTGGATGAGGGATTCGTACTAGTATTGAGCCATGCAAGTGGAGGCCAACTCCCACCCGCTGTCGCCGTTTCCAGGCTTCCGGGTATTTCGGCAGGATTGCAGCAATGCATTCCCCAAGCGCTTACGCAGGAGCAATCCCGTGTTCGGCTTTGTCGTTCTTTTTGGCCTTCGCCTGCAATCGCAGACGGGGGCCTTCTTTGTTTGCGGTCATGGATTACGAATTTCAGGAGTGACACATCAGCGATCCACGCATTAATGAGCGCATTCGCGTGCCAGAGGTACGTCTCGTCGGCCCTAATGGCGAGCAGGTAGGCATCGTCCGTATCGAGGACGCGCTTCGTCTTGCTCTCGAGTCCGATCTGGACTTGGTCGAGGTGGCACCCAGCGCCAAGCCTCCAGTGTGCAAATTGATGGATTTCGGCAAGTACAAGTACGAAGCCGCTGTCAAGGCTCGCGAAGCTCGTAAGAACCAGACCAACACGGTCTTGAAGGAAGTCCGCTTCCGCCTGAAGATCGACACCCACGACTACGAGACCAAGGTCGGCCACGCACTGCGCTTCCTGGGCGCCGGCGACAAGGTCAAGGCCATGATCCAGTTCCGTGGTCGTGAGCAGCAGCGTCCAGAGATGGGCATTCGCTTGCTTGAAAAGTTTGCAGCAGACGTCGCCGAAGTTGGAATCATTGAATCCAGCCCGCGCATCGATGGCCGAAACATGGTCATGGTTGTTGGTCCGCTGAAGAACAAGGCAGAGGCTCGCCGCGAACAGCAGCAGAAGTCGGGTGGCCGCAGCGCGGCCAAGCGCAAGATCCGCACCGACGCTCCGGCTGAGACCGAGGGCCAGAATGTCGCAGCTTCCATGGATGATGAAGCCCGCGCCAAGTTGGAGCAGGCACGTCAGGCAGCTGAAGGCGACGCCTAGCCAAGCCTGTTGGGCTTTCGAGCCCGTCACCGTTCACGGTGAAGGATCTTCTTCCGGGAAGGTCCAACTACAAGAGAACAACAGCGGTCACCTTTATCGGGGCCCGCTTCGGATGATCCCCACCCGGTGCTTTACCGGGTGGAGCACGTAAGGAGAACGGCAGCTATGCCGAAGTTCAAGACTCACAGTGGCGCCAAGAAGCGCTTCAAGCTCACCGGTAGCGGTAAGCTCGCTCGCCAGCAGGCCAACCGTCGCCACTACCTGGAGCACAAGTCCTCGCGCGTTACCCGTCGCCTGGCTTCTGACCAGATCGTCGCTAAGGCCGATGTAAAGACCATCAAGCGGATGCTGGGCCTCTAAGCTCTCCCTTTCGCAATACGGGGAAGCAATACCCCACCACCCATAGATTTCACCCATCCCGCAAAATCGCGGGCACTGGGGAACTGACTTGAAGGAGTACACACGTGGCACGTGTGAAGCGGGCAGTAAACGCCCACAAGAAGCGTCGCGTCGTTCTGGAACGCGCAAAGGGTTACCGCGGTCAGCGTTCGCGCCTGTACCGTAAGGCCAAGGAGCAGCTGCTCCACTCGTTCGTTTACAGCTTCAACGACCGCCGTAAGCGCAAGGGCGACTTCCGCCGCCTGTGGATCCAGCGCATCAACGCTGCATCCCGCGCCAACGGCATGACCTACAACCGTCTGATCCAGGGCCTGAAGGCTGCTCAGATCGAGGTTGACCGTCGTATGCTCGCAGAGCTGGCTGTTTCGGACTCGAACGCTTTCGCTACCCTGGTAAAGCTTGCCAAGGATGCACTTCCAGCTGACGTCAACGCCCCAAAGGCTGCCGCTGCTGAGGTTGCTGCACCTAAGGCTGCCAAGGCTCCAAAGGCTGCTGCCAAGTCCGTCGAGGGCGAAGGCGTAGTCAAGGCCGTTGAAGGCGAAGACGCACCTGAGGGCTTCATCATCAAGGGCAACGCCGGCTCGAACAAGTACCACGTTCCAGGCTCGACCTGGTACGACCAGACCGAAGCCGAGTTCTGGTTCAACTCCATCGAAGCTGCCAAGGCTGCAGGCTTCGAACCAGCTGGCGGCGAATCCCGTCAGCAGATGAAGTAAATCTCTTCTCCCTTTGAGCTGAGGCTCAGGTAGGACAGATCACACCGAAGGGTGGGTCCCGCGCACAGCGCGGACCCGCCCTTTGCGTGTTTCTACCGGTATTCTCGAGACATGAGCAGTTTTCCTCCAGAAGTGATGTCCAATCCACGCGCCGAACGAGTCAAGGCCATCGCGCGTCTGGCCAAGAGCAAGGGGCGCGAAGCCACCGGCGAATACCTCGTTGAGGGCCCGCAGGCGGTACGCGAAGCACTCAAGGCCCATCTGGAGGACGACAACCTGGTCCAGGGCGTCTATGTTGTCGGCGGCTTTCTGGAGAGCCACGAAGAATTCGTGCAGCTGCTCGATAGCGCCAAGGTTCCAACCCGCATCGTCACCGGCGAAGTGCTGCACGCCATGGCTGACACCCAGACCCCGCAGGGCATTCTTGCCGTGGTCGCCATGTCCCAGCCGCAGCTGAGCGAGGTGCTGGACACCAAACCGAAGCTGATCGCCGTGCTCTGCCGCATCCAGGACCCGGGCAATGCCGGCACCATCCTGCGTGCCGCCGATGCCGCCGGAGCCGATGCGGTGATCCTGACCAAGGGCAGCGTGGATATCTACAATCCGAAGGCCGTGCGCTCCACCGCCGGCTCGCTGTTCCACGTACCGGTGCTGAACAACATCGAATTCGACCACCTGGTCGCCGCCGCGAAGACCACCGGAAGCCAGATCCTGGCCGCCGACGGCTATGCGGCGCACAACCTGGACACCCTGCAGGATGCCGCCGTGCTGCGTGCAAGCCAGCCAGGCACCGAAGCGCCAGAAGCACAGCCGGTGCTGGAAGCGCCAACCCTGTGGCTGTTCGGCAATGAAGGCCAGGGGCTGGAGGAGCACGAGAAGGACGCCGCCGACTACCGCGTGGCCGTGCCGCTCTACGGTGTTGCCGAATCCCTGAACGTGGGTACCGCATCCACCGTCTGCCTGTACGCTTCGGCCCGCGCCCAGCGCTCAGCGAATCGGAGCGCACTGGACTCCCATGGCAGCTGAACTCAAGCAAATTGTTGCCGTGGCCATCGTCGATGACCTGGCCCGGCCCACCAGGCTGCTTGCCGCGCGCCGCAACCGCCCTCAAGCCCTTGCCGGGCTCTGGGAATTCCCCGGTGGAAAAGTCGAACCCGGCGAGAGCGAAGTCCAGGCCGTGCACCGCGAGCTGCGCGAGGAACTCGGGGTGCAGATGCGTCTTGGCGCGCCCATCCCAGGCCCGCATCCCCAAGGGTGGCAGCTGAACGAGAAGGCCGCCATGCGCATGTGGTTCGCCCAGATCACCGAGGGCGAGCCAGCGACCCTGGACGGGCATGACCAGCTGGCCTGGCTGGAACTCGATGACTCGCTGTCCGCCGTCGTCCCGTGGATTCCGGCCGATGCGCCGATCGTGGCGGCATGCCTGGCCCAGGCACGTGCCGGGGCGCAGCACTAAACACCCGTAAGCTTGTTACCGCGCCAACTTCTGGCACTGTGCCTATAGCCGATATTTTGAGGAGCACTTTTCGTGAAGCGATTTATGAGCGTTATCGCTCTGGCCTTCGCCGCCGTCCTAGCACTTTCTGGTTGCGTCAACATGAACGCAGAAGTCAACGTCTTGGGCAAAGACAAGGTCGCCGGGGCCATGCAGTTGACCCTGCACAAGTCGACGCTCAATGGCGTCAGCTTTGAAGAAGTCCTCGAGAGCCAGATCGACATCGAAATGATGGAACAGCAGCTGGGGGACCAGTGGAGCTACAGCAACATCGATGATGGCGAAAACGTCGGCCTGCGCTTTGAAACCACCAGCCCGATGACCTACGTCCAGCTGGCTGACGCATTCCGCGTCTTCGGCTTCGAAATCAACCTGGGCGATGACGGGAAGGAATACTCCTTCTCGATGCCGGGCGACAAAGCCACCGTGGATTCTTCCTTCACCGAAGCGAACCTGCACGTCACCTTCCCCGGCGCAGTCACCTCGCACACCCCGGGTACCGTCGAGCACCACACCGTCACCTTCGACATGATCAAGGGCGCCGCCACCTACCAGGCTACCGCCAAGGTTGACCACACCATGTTCTACTCCGCAGTATTCGGCGGGGCGCTGCTGGTTTTGACCTTCGTCTTCGTTGCCGCTTTCGCGCCAAGGGGTGCCAAGGAATCGCATTAATGAGCAGCAATCCTGCTTCAAGGTAAGAAGCTTCACGCCAAGGGCCCGTCATCGGTGAAACGATCACGGGCCCTTAGCCATAGAATGGAAGCAAAGTGTTCTACGCGTAAGTACAAGATAAGAGTAAGGATCGATCGATCCCATGTCTGATCAGACAACTGAACAAGCTCCTGTCGGGGAGTCCAATGTTCCGCACCCAACCGATGAAGCCGGCATCCAGGGCGCGGTCGACGCCGCCCTGGCAGCCATCCAGGCCGCTGGCGACCTGAACGAGCTGAAGGAAGCGCGCCTGGCCCACACCGGCGAGAAGTCCGCGCTGTCCCTGGCCAACCGCCAGATCGGCAAGCTGGACAAGACCCAGAAGGCTGTTGCCGGCAAGCTCGTCGGCGGTGCCCGCGGACGGGTCAACAAGGCCCTGGCTGCCCGCACCACCGTGCTCGAAGAAGCCGAAGCCGCCCGCATCCTGGTCGAAGAAACCGTGGATGTCACCGCCGCCGCCCGCCGCCGCAGCGTTGGCGCCCGCCACCCGCTCTCGGTCCTGCAGGACCGTGTATCCGACATCTTCGTCGGCATGGGCTGGGAAATCGCCGAGGGCCCCGAAGTCGAATCCGAATGGTTCAACTTCGACGCGCTGAACTTCAAGCCGGACCATCCTGCCCGCGAAATGCAGGACACCTTCTTCGTGGAGCCTGCCGACGCGCACCTGGTGCTGCGTACCCACACCTCCCCGGTGCAGGTCCGCTCGATGCTCGAGCGCGATGTGCCGGTCTACGTGCTGTGCCCTGGGCGCACCTTCCGCACCGATGAGCTCGATGCCACCCACACCCCGGTTTTCCACCAGTTCGAAGGCCTGGCCGTGGACAAGGGCCTGACCATGGCCGACCTGCGCGGCACCCTGGAGCACTTCGCCCGGCAGATGTTCGGCGCCGAAGCGCAGATCCGCCTGCGCCCTGCCTACTTCCCGTTCACCGAGCCATCGGCAGAGCTGGACATCTGGCACCCAGGTGCCAAGGGCGGACCGCGCTGGATCGAGTGGGGCGGCTGCGGCATGATCAACCCGAACGTGTTGCGCGCAGCTGGCATTGATCCCGAAGAGTACTCCGGCTTCGCCTTCGGCATGGGCATCGAGCGCACGCTCATGTTCCGCAACGATGTCCCAGACATGCACGACATGATCGAGGGCGACATCCGTTTCAGCCAGCACTTCGGGATGGAGATCTAAGCAATGCGTATTCCACTATCTTGGCTGCGCGAGTACGCGCAGGTACCAGCCGACGCATCGGCTGAAGACGTCATGGCAGACCTGGTCAAGGTCGGCCTCGAAGAAGAAGATGTCCACCGTCCAAGCGATGAGCTCTCGGGCCCCATCGTGGTCGGCCAGGTGATTTCCCTGGAAAAGGAAGTTGCCTCCAATGGCAAGACCATCAACTGGTGCCAGGTTCGCGTGGTTCCAGAAGGCGCCGAGCAGACCCTGACCGGCAAGGGCATCGACCCCTCGGGCGTGCAGGGGATCGTGTGCGGTGCGCACAACTTCGTGGAAGGCGACAAGGTCGTTGTCACCCTGCCCGGCGCCGTGCTGCCAGGGGACTTCAAGATCTCGCCGCGCAAGACCTACGGCCACACCTCGGCGGGCATGATCGCTTCCTCCCGCGAGCTGGGCATCGGCGAAGACCACGACGGCATCATGGTCCTGTCCAAGCTGGGCCTGGACCCGGAACTGGGCACCGACGTCTTCGAGCTCTTCGGCCTGGATGACCAGGCGGCGGAGATCAACGTGACCCCGGACCGCGGCTACTGCTTCTCGATCCGCGGCGTAGCGCGCGAATACGCGCTGGCCACCGGCACCTCCTTCACCGATCCCGCATCGATCGTGACCGTTTCGGAAGCCACCGAAGCCGGCCATGAGGTAGTGCTCCGCGACGAAGCGCCGATCTACGGCGTACCGGGCTGCACCCGCTTCGTGACCCGCGAGGTCACCGGCATCAACCCGAGCCTCCCGACCCCGCGCTGGATGGCGTCGCGCCTGCAGCTGGCCGGCATGCGCTCGATCTCGCTGGTAGTCGATATCTCCAACTACGTCATGCTGGAACTCGGCGCGCCACTGCACTTCTACGATGCTGACAAGCTGGCCGGTGCGATCACCGTGCGCCGCGCCAACGCCGGCGAAAAGCTGGTGACCTTGGATGCCAAGGAACGCGAGCTGTCGGTCGAGGACCTGCTGATCACCGATGAGTCCGGCGCCATTGGCGTTGCCGGCGTCATGGGCGGCGCGGCCACCGAGGTCTCGGATTCGACCAGCCGCGTGCTGATCGAAGCCGCTCACTTCGACACCGTGTCCATCGGCCGTTCGCGCCGTCGCCACAAGCTGCCTTCCGAAGCCTCCAAGCGCTTCGAGCGCGGGGTGGACCCACGCATCATGCAGATCGCGGCCCAGCGTGCCGTGGACCTGCTGGTGCAGCTGGCCGGCGGCACCGAAACCACCAAGGCCACCGACGCGGGCCAGATTCCTGCCGACACCCAGATCCAGCTGCCGGCAGGTTTCGCTGGAGCCCTGATCGGCGTGGACTACACCGATGAGCAGACCATCACCGCGCTGGAAGGCATCGGCGCGAGCGTTGAGCAGAACGCCGAGGGCTTCCTGGTCACCGCACCAAGCTGGCGCCCGGATTTGGACATCAAGGAAGACCTGGTCGAGGAAGTAGCCCGCGTAGTCGGCTATGACAAGATCCCGGCGACCTTGCCTGTGGCCCCTCCGGGCCGTGGCCTGACCCGCGCCCAGTCCCAGCGCCGCCGCCTGCTGCAGGGCTTGGCAGCTGCAGGGCTGACCGAGGTCTTGAACTACCCGTTCGTTTCCGAAGCGCAGAACAGCACCTTTGGTGCTGCGCAAGCCGGTACCGAGGTCAAGGCCATTTCGCTGGCCAACCCGATTTCCAAGGAATTCCGCTTCCTGCGCACCTCGCTGCTGCCGGGCTTGCTGGAAACCGCTCGCCGCAACATCGGCCGTGGCTTCCGCGACCTGGCGCTGTATGAAGGAGGCCTCGTCTTCCTGCCAGGTACGCAGCTGGGCTCCTCGGTTCTGCCTCCGCTGGGTGAAAAGCCAAGCGATGAGGTCCTGGCCGAGCTGTTCAACGGCGTCCCTAACCAGCCATGGCACCTGGCCGCGGTTCTCACCGGCCGCGAAGCATCGGCTGCGGCCGGCTTCGCACCGCGTGCCTGGGACTGGGCCGACGCGCTGGATGCGGCGCACTGCGCGGCAGATGTCCTCGGCATTGAGCTTGAGGTTGCCCAGGGCAGCCACCAGGCCTTCCACCCGGGCCGTGTTGCAGTACTGAAGGTTTCCGGGCAGGTCGTTGGCTACGCCGGTGAACTGCACCCGCAGCTGCTCAAGGACCAGGACCTGCCAGCACGTACCGTGGCCATGGAACTGAATGCTGCCGCACTGATGGCTGCTGCACCTGCAGTGGTTGTTGCCCAGCAGCACCTGTCCGCCCAGCCGCTGGCTACCCAGGACGTGGCCTTGGTTGTCGACCAGGACGTCGTGGCTGGCGATGTGCTTGCCGCCCTTCGCGAAGGCGCCGGTGAACTGCTCGAAGACATCGCGCTGTTCGACGTGTACCAGGGCCAGGGCATCGAAGACGGCAAGAAGTCGTTGGCCTTCGGCCTGAGGTTCCGTGCCGCCGACCGCACCCTGACCGCCGACGAGGCGTCCGAGGCTCGTGCCGCCGCGGTGGCTGCGGCTACCGAGAAGTTCGGCGCTTCCCAGCGCTAGGCTTTTGGCCTGCCAGATGCCCTGCTGCTCTCCTGATGATCGGGAAGCGGCAGGGCATTTTGCTTTGTCGCCGTGCCCGGGTTGGACAGGTTGAGGACTACACTTGATCTGGGATATCCCGACAAGGCGACTAGATGAGGGAAGAGGCTTGAAGTGAAGGGATTGCGGTCATGCGGTGCTGTGCTGCTGGTGTTCTTCCTCGGGATCCTGGCCGTTGCCGTCCTCATCGCGGCAGGCTGGGCAGCGGTGCTGTTTATCCAGCGTGGCGCCGGAACCCACCTCGAAGAACCGGCGACCCCGAGCGCTACGGTAGAGGAAGAAGCACCCGATAGGCTCCGCCCATCGGAAACCTACACGCCCTAGCTGGCTGGCGGCACCGGTACAGTGGGAAGAACCCGTGTCAGCGTTATGAGCCCAGGGCCTTCCTTCGCCTGCGCGATGAACCCGTAACGGGCAAGCACTTTCAGCGAGGCGATATTCGAGGCATCGGCACGAGCGATAAATGCGCTTCGACCGGTTTCCTGCAATTGCGCGAGCCCCTCGCTGACTATTTCCTTCGCCAAGCCTTGGCCCCAGCATTCCGGGGCGATCCAATAGCCGATTTCGGTGGCATGCCTGCGTTCGGTAGCGGTGAAAAGTCCAACCGGAGAATTCTGGCGGCGCGCGATAAACCAGGAGATCTCCGGACTGCTCAGGGCATGATCCACGCGTTGCGCGGTGTACTCCAGGCTCCAAGTGCTTCCGTCGCCGATATGGGCCATGACGCGTTCGTCTGCAGCTAGGCGCGCAACGAAATCTGCATCCCCCTCGGTCATTGGCGTTAGCAGCAGTGAAGGACCCATGGGTTCAGCCTATGCGGGAACGAAGCGCGGGCAAACTTGTTTCATTGGCCGTAGCTTTCCCGAAAAGGTACAAGGCCAGCCCTAGATGCGGGATTCCGCTGCTGCTATCGCCAGACGCGAAGATGCGAGTTGATCTTCAGAGGCGTTCAGCCTCTGCCTTAGGGATAGGGAACTGCGGAAACAGTCCAGGGCTTGGCCGATCAGGCCCCGGTCGAAATAGAGCTTGCCATGGTGTTGCAGGGCAAAAGCTTCAAGGGTGGTGGCGACGTGTTTCTCTGCAGCGGAGGAGCAGTCCCTATTCTGAATAGACGCTCGCGCTGACTCAAAGATTGCCTGGGCGAGTTCGAAACGACCCTGCCAATGCAGAACATGGGCTAAGCGAAGCGCTGCAGCAACGCCAGAATAGGGCAGTGCATTGCTGCTCGCGAAATCCTGGCTGGCAAAGCCGCTTCGACGCAGGCAGCTCCATGCCAGCTCTTCGGCTTCTTCCAGTCGCCCGGTCATTCTCAGCCACCCGATGCGTTCTGCTTCGCCTGGTGTCCCGAGTTCTTCCAGATGGAGGATTCTTGCCTCCACGGCTGAAACGTCGGTAACAATTTCACGCAGCGTCTGTGGATCAATCGAATATTCCGCTGCAACGGATTCTTTGCTTGTCGAGTTGGCAGTCATGTTCGAATCCACATTTGCGCTCCGAACCTTTCAAACTCTTCCAATTACGGGGCCGATCCCTGTATGCGCGTAGCCACATGTTTTTCCAATTCTTCATCGACGCGAGCTCGCCATGAAGGCAACCAGCTTCTGATCTGCAAATTCATCACTGATGCACAGAGGTCTTGATCAACGCCGAAAAGATTAGCCAGATCAGCTATTGCAGTTTCCCAGTCTGTAGCCTGATCCACTATGGCAAAAACTTCATCACGGCGGTCTAATGCCATTTTCATTACTTCAAGGGTTTCTTCGGTGAGAGATTTCGCTGGATTGGCCATGACCCTATCCTGCCAGACCTTTGGGAACTGACGTGATTGGAATTTCGGGTGATTTAAGCCTGCACCGAACGCCCATCTGGAGGTCCCATTCATGGACAAGAACTAGATATCGGAGCATGCTAAAGGCATGAGAAAGGATGGACGTGTTGATGCGGTCACGCCGGATCCACGCTTGGCACAAGCAGAACAACTCAAGCTCATGCCTGTTGCGATAATGGGACTGCGCGCACAGCCACTGTCGGACGATGCGGGATACCTGAGTATTCAAGACAACTATGACGACCATGGTCTGTGCGATATGAGTGTGACTGTCAGCTACACCCTTTGGGATGCTGCGGATGATCGATCGAAATTCCTGGGTGGCTTGGAGCAAGGTGCAGTCGAAGGGGTGGTGCCTGGCTCCGTTCACCAGTACAAGCGGCCGCGGTGGCTGGAAGAATACGTCCGTCGCATGAACTATCCGCAATTATTTGAGGCCGTAAGAACTACATGGACGCGTGATGCAGAAGCAGCTCAGCCGTTGGCCGCAGCGCTGGTTGATCATGCCAACTACGTACTTATCAACCAATTTCGGCAGGAGCTCGGATTGCCTCAGGAATCGTCGGCGATACCGCCGATGATGTTGACCGAGAAGACGGTCAACGGCCACGCAGAGGTCCAGATTGAGGATAGTAAAACCGCAGGTGCTGAGATCGACACCGACCCGTACATCTACGCGGCCGGGGTGGAATTTCCTAGTGGCGCACTCATGACCGCGGTCCTGCCACGCAAGTACTTGCATCAGCTGGAGCTGCGATTTGCGGCTCGCCCGCAAGGAAAGGGATCAGCCGCCTAGAGGCGAGCATTTCTTTTGATAGACCGCTTCATGCTCGACCGGCACAAAGCCGATTTTCTCATTGATCGCATGCATCCAAGTATTCTGGTCGTCGCTGCTTGTTCTTACCCGGTGAATCGTCCCCAGACGTTTGGCAGCGTCCAGGCTAGCTGCCTTCACCGCTGTCCCGAGCTGATGTCCTCGATGCTGGCGAAGAACGAGCGTCCCGTCGATATTCGAAGGGCTCTCCGGTGCCGGCGCAACAACAAGGCAGGTCCACGCAGCCACGTCACCGTGCTTGTCCAGCGCAATGGATTCAATGGCCGTGGAACCTTGGGCGATCCATTGCGTGATTTCCTGAGCGTATTCTTCCGCGGAAACCGCTGACTCGCTCCAGCCTAATTCGCCATTTGGAGCCTGCGCATCTACGAGCCCCTTGATTTGTCCAACTTGTTTTCGCAGGTGCTCCGGAACGCCGTTGACGTGGGTCGAAACTTCGTAGCCACGAGTGGCTCCTTGGCACCAAGGAGTCCAGGAATCAAGGTCCAGCTCCAGCACGGTTTCAGTAGTAGCTACGTGGTAGCCAAGCGGGGCAACGAATTCCTGTTCCAGGGCACCAAGTTCAGCGGAAGTGCCGCGGTAGGCGCTGGAGACGAATCGTTTCACCGATGAAGGGCTAATCTCTTCAGCAGCGGAAACTAGCGCGCTTCCGATGGAACGCGACTGGTGGATGGGATCGACCCAAACATAGATCCACGACGTGTCGGGAGCGGAGTGGTGGGTCATCGATGCCGAGAAGCCGAGTAAGGAAGAACCTTCCCAAGCACCGCGGAGGTTCTTGCTCCATCCGTCAGCGGCACGCCACTGGAGCATTCGAGCCTCGACACCGATTCCTTGCCAACCAGGACGGGCCTTCTCGTTCGCGGCAGCCTCGATTCGGCTGGCAGCGCGAAGCGCGTCGTCGTCGAAAACGCTGAGGCTGCCAATTCGCATGCCAACATCTTATGGCCTCGCTTCGCTGACTTCCGCCAGGCGCTGCCGGAAGATGATAATGAACGGGAAAAATTCATGGGGCGCACGCGGCGCACCGAAAACGCTTCTAGGATCGATGCATGAGTACTACTTCGAATAGCATTCGTCGCGCCAGATCAGGCGATACCGCGGAGATCTACCGTCTGGCGCGTCTGTTTACGCCGAGTTTAGGGCTGGACGCAGAAGACTTTGAAAAGAATTTCCAGTCGCTGGTAAAGGATTCCAGCTGGTTCATCTGCGTTGCCGAATCTGTCCAGGGGCTATCGGGCTATGCGGCGGCCCAGGACTACGGACGGGGGCTGCGCGCCCCGTTCAGCGTTGGCCGATTGCATGACTTATTTGTGGCACCTGCCGCCCGGCGCACGGGTACCGGAAAGAAGCTGGTTGAAGAAGTTTTCCACTGGGCTAGGCAACGCACGGTTCCGATGATTTTGGACTGGCAAGCCACCCCCGAATCAATTGCCTTCTACGAGTCCTTCGGGATGGAAGCCGACTTCACCGGGGACTTTCCGCAATGCCCCGGATTCAGCCTGGACCTGCGCCCGCGGCAGTAGCTTCAAAACAAAAGCAGGGAACGGCGAAAGCTCGCCGTTCCCTGCTGAAATTCAAATACTTTACTTGGCTGCGCCAGCGGTAACTGGTGGCAGATCCGACCATGGGAAGGTAATCCACTTGTCGGTGCGGCGCCATTCGTAATCCGGGACCATGATGGTGCGCGGCTTGGTGTACAGGCAGACGGTCTTGACCTCGGCGCCCCAGGCGGACACCAGATCGACAACCTTTTCAAGGGTGCGGCCGGAGTCGGAGACATCGTCAACGATCAGGATCTTCTTGTCGCGCAGGTGGCCATCGTCCAGCATTGGAGGAAGAACCACTGGCTCCGGCAGGACGGTGCCGATGCCGGTGTAGAACTCCACGTTCAGCGCACCGCAGGCCTTGACGCCCAGAGCGTAGGAAATCGAGCCGGCCAGCAGCAGGCCGCCTCGTGCTACTGCCAGAACGATGTCCGGCTCGAAGCCGTCGTCGACAATGGTCTGTGCCAGTTCGCGGGAAGCTTCACCGAAGGTGTCCCAAGTGAGGATCTCGCGCTCTGGTTCTGAAAGGACGGATGCCCCGGAATCGTCAATGCTAGTCATTCTGCAATTTTAGCCCCGAATTTGGTGCGGTGCTGTCCAGTTCAAACCAATCGATCATTTTTTCCTCCCATGCCCGGAGGATTCCCATCCGTTGATTAGGCATGAATAGGCATGCAATGCACCTGCTTGAGGAATCCATCACTTTTCGGCGAATCCCGGTTGGAACAAGTGCGTTGCGGCCCCAATGCGCCGAAAGCCGTCTTAAGGATGATCGATGCCACACCCCGGCTCGCTAGGATAGGAGAAAGGCCATCAGCCGGAGATAACCCGGAACTCGAAAGAAGGAGACGCATAGTGGGCCCACGAACCCGGAGCATTCGACTAGCCGGTACCGCAGCGGCACTTTCCTTGGGGCTGGCTGGCGCCCTGCCTGCCGCGCAAGCTGCCACCGGTGTGCAGGTCGTGGCCGGGCAGAACCTGGAATCAGTCACCATCGAGGATTCCACCGGCAAGCTCAATGAGCAGCGGCTGCGTGATGCACTGGACGAGCTCGATTTCAACGAGCCCACGGACGTGGCAATCTACGCCCGCAACGGAGAATACTCCGATGACATCAACACCAAGACGCTGGAATACGCCAAGTCATCCCATCCGGAATGGATATCAGGGAAGCCCGAAGACTATGGCGACTACTGGGCCGACGGCCTGTTCATCATCACCTTGTCCATCGAAGGAGAAGGAGATGGACAGATCGGCACGTACTTCGGCGAAGACCGCAAGGTCTCAGAGAGCTCCATGGAGAGCATCCACGAAGCCGGCTACGACGACTTCAATCTATCCCGGTGGACCGACGGCGTCATTGCGGTAGCCGATCAGGCAGCCATGATCATGAATCGGCCCTGGTACCAGCACCCGGCCTTGTGGATATCCACGGGCGTCGGAGGCCTCGTGGCTGCCATTATCGGCGGCGTCGCACTGCACACTCGGTCAACGCGTCGGAAAACTTTCGCGGAAGAATTGCATCAGGGGACCTTGCACCTGACCAACGTCACGATGGACCTGGAAGAAACCGAATTGGCGGCTCGAACGCTGCCGTCGGCTTCAGGGCATGCAGCCGAGCTGGAGCAGCGCTTCACCAAGTTCATGGCCAAATACCGTGCTTGTTTTGCAGCGCAGCAGGCACTGGAAGACTCGGGCAAGAAGGAGCGGTCCGGCTCCGAAGGCGTTCGCTTCGCCAAGGAGTTCCGGGAAACAGCGCAGTCCCTGGACCTGACCGATGACGCCATCATCGCCGCGGCGGCGCTTTATACCCGTTCAGCATCCTGGGAAGAGGCGTGGCATGCACAGACCGAGCCGCTAGAAGAGGACCTCGACGAGATCAGGGAGTTGCTCAACGACGTAGAGCCGGAATTGATGGGCAGCGCGGCCGCCTTGGCTTCCTACCGGGAAATGGCAACCACGCAGCTCGGCGAACTGTCAGTGCAGCTGAAGGAAGAATCGATCACCGTGGATCAAGCGCTCGATGGATTATCGGAGTTGCGTGCCGAATTGACCGAAAAGCTGGATGTCTTCGCCCAAGCTCAAATCGAAGTGTATGCGGAAAGTGCCGAAGAGAAGGCCGACATGCAATCGGCATTGAAGAAATCCCGCTATGAATCCGGGGCATATGACGGCCGTTCCGGCACCATCCTGGACGTTTTGAATCCCGCATCGATGTATTGGCGCGTGGGTGGCTACCACCACGGATATTCCGCGGGCGTCAGCGCAGTGGCTGAGTCGCGTGAAGCAGCGAGCTCGTCGGGCGGAGTCTCCGGCGGATACTCTGGTGGCGGAAGCTTCTCCGGCGCTGGCGGATCTTCGCGCTTCTGATGGAAGGCAACGATATCTTCGCAGAACTGCTGCCGTCTTCGGTACATGTGGTCCAGTCGCGTACCGAGCTGGAAGACGGCCGATCCTACGGGGAAGAAGAACGGTACATCGCCGAGGCGGTGCCTGAGCGGCAGCAGGAATTCCGTACTGTCCGTGTCTGCGCTCGCCGAGCGCTGGCACAACTGGGCTATGCGGGCGTTGCCTTGGTTCCAGATCAAAAACGGGCACCGATCTGGCCAGCTGGCGTGGTGGGGAGCATGACCCATTGCGCTGGCTTCCGTGCAGCGGCAGTAGCCTCCACCAATGATATTCGCGGCCTTGGCATCGACGCTGAACTGCATGCTCCGCTGCCGGCAGAAATCCTCGACATCATCTTGCTTCCCGAAGAGCAGGTGATGGCCGCCGAGCTATCGGCGCACCATCCGGGCATCGCCTGGGACCGGCTGATTTTCAGCGCCAAGGAAAGCATCTTCAAGGCGTGGTTCCCACTGACCAGGCAGTGGCTGGATTTCCTGGAATGCGAGATTCGCGTCGATGCGCAGTCCCACCGTTTCCACGCCGGAATCCGGGCTACGGGACCGGTCGCCGCGCAGCATGCTCTCGCATCGATGAGCGGTCGCTGGATCGCCGAAGGACCGCGCGGCCAAGGGCTGCTGGGGACCTGCGTCATCGTTCCCTAGCAGCGGTGCACCGGGAACGGATCTAGAATTCTTCGCCGTGGGTAATCACCTTGGCCGCGCGGCCCACGATTTTCGGATCGGGGGAGCCTACCAGGTGGTGGTCCTTGCCCTTGTACTCGAAAAGGTTCAGCACGTGGCGCATCGCCTGCAACCGGGCGCGCTTCTTGTCGTTGGACTTCACCACGGTCCACGGTGCATGCTCCGTATCGGTCTTGAGGAACATTTCCTTTTTGGCTTGGGTGTACTTTTCCCACTTATCCAGGGACTCGAGATCCATGGGCGAGAGCTTCCACTGGCGCACCGGATCGATGCGGCGGATGGTGAATCGGGTCAGCTGCTCGCTGGCGGACACCGAGAACCAGAACTTCACCAGGTCGATGCCCTCGTCGACGACCATCTTCTCGAAGGCGGGAGTCTGCTCCAGGAAGTGGTCCACCTGGGTTTCGGTGCAAAATCCCATCACGCGTTCGACGCCGGCACGGTTGTACCAGGAGCGGTCGAAGAGCACGATCTCGCCCGCCGAGGGGAAATGCTGCACATAGCGCTGGTAGTACCACTGGGTGGACTCGCGCTCGCTCGGCTTTTCCAAGGCCACCACGCGGGCGCCACGCGGGTTCAGGTGTTCGGTGAAACGCTTGATCGTGCCGCCTTTGCCGGCCGCATCGCGGCCTTCGAAAACGATCATGATCCGGCGGCCATGGGCTTTCGCCCATTTCTGCAGTTTAAGCAGCTCGATCTGCAGTGCCCGCTTTTCAGCCTCGTAGGTGGCGCGATCCAGTTTCTGGAAATACGGGTAGTTCTCCCGCCAAGTATCGACGATGCTTCCATCGGCGCGGACGAGCACCGGATCGTCATCGTCGTTATCGAGGACGGAATAGCCCTGGAAGGCTTCATCGAGCAGGGGGATCTCTACAGTCATGCAATGACCGTAGAGCCATCCGGTGAACAGCTTGTGAACAAATGCTGAACAAGACCAAGCCAGAGGGTTATTTGTGATGAAGGACAACAGCCCTGCGGACCTGGCCGGAACATCATGGCACCGTGCGCCGATCAGGCAGGGAAGGGCGGAAGCGCCTCGGAAAACAGCCATGCGTCCAGGATGTCCTGGATCTCTTCCGCCGGTGCGTAGTGGCCCAATAGGTCAGCGAATTCCTGCGTGCTCACCGTCGAATGCTGATGCGTGGCGGTCCATTGGCGAAGCATCGTGTAGAAGTCCGTTTCGCCCAGCCGCCGCATCAGCGCATACAGGGCCAGCGCTCCGCGCTTGTACACCCGGTCATCGAACATGTCCTGGGGCCCGGGGTCCCCGACCATGAAGTCCTGCGGCAAGCCTTCGAGCATGGCCCACGCGTGGCGGGCACGCTCGTCCAACGCCATCACCTGGGCTTCTTCGGAGTACACCCATTCGCTGAAGCAAGCGAAACCCTCGTTGAGCCAGATATCCTTCCAGCGCCCCGGAGTCAGGGAGTTGCCGAACCACTGGTGCGCGAACTCGTGGGCGATCAGGCGCTGGGCTTCCCACTGCAGCGACAAGTGGTTCTTGCCGAAGATGCTCAAGCCCTGGGCTTCGAGCGGGATCTCCAGTTCGTCATCGACCACGACGATCTTGTAGCTCTCGAACGGGTACGGGCCGAATTTCCGCTCGAACAGCTCGGCCATCGCCGTCTGCTTCGCGAACGCGCCGCGCACCGGCACCTCGGTTCCCGGAACCGAGTAGGCCACCAGGTGGCCGCCTTCATCGAAAGGAATCTGGCTATAACGGCCGATCTGCACGGTGGCGAGGTAGCTGGCCATCGGCTCACGCTGCTCGTAGACCCACGTCTCGCGGCTGGCCGAACGGCGATGGTCCACCAGCTGGCCATTGGCCACGACGCGGTAGCCGGCATCCGCCGAGATCTCGAAGCGGTAGCTGGACTTGTGGCTGGGGTGGTCGTTGCACGGGTACCAGGTCGAGGCGCCTACTGGCTGGCCGGAGACCAGGATGCCATCGGTGAGCTCTTCCCAGCCAAGCTCGCCCCACAGCCCGTTTTCTGCCTGCGGGCTGCCGGCATAGCGCAGGTTCAGCTCCACGCGCTCGCCGGCTTTCACCACTGCTGGCAGGGAAACGACCATCCGGTGGTGCTTCTTTGCCACCGGCACCTTGCGCCCCTGGCAGGTGGCCTTGATGATCTTCAATCCGCTGAGGTTCAACGCGACCTCATTGATATCCTCCACGGCGCGGATGCGCAGCATGGCCCGGCCATCGAGCAGGTTGCTGGCGAGCTTGATGACCAACGACAGGTCATAGTGCTCCACCGTGTACGTCGGGGACCCATGGTGCTTGGTGTACTCATCGAGTATGCGGTGGGGCATCGGCGGGGAATCCTCAGGCTTGTTGGTCAGCCGGTTGCTCGGCTTTGGTCTCGGGTTCGATGTTCCAGCGTACCGCCGGATTACCGCGCCAGTAGGTATTTGCCGGAAGCACCTCGCCGCGCAGCACCAGGCTGGCTGGCCCGGTGGTGGTGCCTTCGGAGATCCGCGCGGCGGGCAGGATGACGCTGTGCGGGCCGAGCGTTGCCCCGGCGCCCAGGGACACCGCGTCGATGGACATGATCCGGTCGTGGAACAGGTGGGTTTGCAGGACACTGCCGCGGTTCACTGTGGCGTGGTCTTCCAATGTCACCAGGTCCGCTTCCGGGAACCAGTAGCTCTCGCACCACACGCCATGGCCGATCTTTGCCCCCTGCGCGCGCAGGAACCAGACCAAGGCCGGGGTGCCCGAAGCCAAGCGGGCGAACCATTGGGCGCAGACCAGCTCGGTGAAGGAATCCACCATTTCGGTGCGCCATATGAAGGAACTCCACAATGCGTGCTCGCCCGGGCGAATCACGCCAACCACCAGCCACTTGGCGGCGACCGCCACCAGGGCGGCGACTGCTCCGGCCAGGACCAGCACCGCGCCGGAAAGCAGGATCGCGACCAGCGGGTTGAAGTAGGCGGTCAAGGCGGACAGCGCCCAAAGCACGCCGCCGGCAATTCCGACCGTGGTGAACACCGCGAGGCCACGGGTCAGCTCCCACCCCGCCCGCATCGCCTTGAGCTTCAGGGTTGGGCGGTAGGTCAGATCCGATTCGCCTTCCACGGTGGTGCGGCGCAGCTTGTGCGGGGGCGAGCCGATCCACGAGGTGCCGGCCTTCATCTTCTTCGGCGTGGCCGACAGCACCGCGATCAGCGAGCGCTTGGGCACCCGGCGCCCGGCATGCAGGATGCCGGAGTTGCCCAGGAAGGCCTTCTTGCCCACGCGAACCGGGGCAATGTGCATCCAGCCGCCACCGAGCTCATAGGAAGCAACCATGGTGTCATCGGCCAGGAACGCACCCGAGGAAATGGTGGTCATCTTCGGAATCAGCAGCACCGTGGAGATCTCCACGTCGCGGCCCACCTTGGCACCGAGCAGGCGCAGCCAGATCGGGGTGAAGAGCGAGGCGTAGAGCGGGAAGAGCAGGTCGCGGGCGGTATCCAAGACGCGTTCGGTAGCCCAGGCCTGCCAGCCAACGCGGGAAGTGACCGGATGCCACCCCTCTGCCAGGCCGATGGAAAGCAGGCGGACAATAACGATGGTCAGCACCATGGTGGCCAGGAACCACACGGTGGCGCCCAGCAGCACGGCCGGAATGAACCGCCAGCCGATCTCGGCCAGCGATTGCGCGCTGCCAAGTACCGGGGCTATGGCCAGCAACGCGGCAATCACCGGAAGCCACTGTGCGAGGTTCAACGCCATGGAACCGATGCCGCCCAGAATACGGGGCAGCGCCTTGTGCTCCGGTTCCTGCGTTGGCCACTTCGGCTTGGCCTTGCCTTCGCGCTGCGCCGGCGAACCGGCATAGCGGGAATGGCTCCGGGCCTGGCCGTAGACCGCGGATCCCGCTTCAACGATGGTGTGCGCACCGATGGCTGCCCCGGGGGCCAGGGTGCTGCGGGCGCCGATGGAGGCGTGGGCGCCGATCTCAATGGTGCCCACGTGCAGCTTGTCCCCGTCGATCCAGTAGCCCGAGATATCCACCTCGGGCTCGATGGAGGCTCCGGGGCCGACTCGCAGCATGCCGGTGACCGGTGGCAGGGTGTGCATGGTCGCGGTGCGGTCGATCTGCGCACCGAGCATCCGCGCATACCAAGGCAGCAGCGGAGCGGACGCCAGGGACACCGGATCGACCACGTCGGCGATGTGCTGGGCCAGCCAGAGGCGCAGGTGCACCGAACCCGAGCGGGGGTAGGTCCCCGGCTTCAAGCCGCGGAGCAAGAGCTTCGTGGCCGCGATGGACAGGCCCATGCGCCCTACCGGGGTCACGAAGACCAGCCAGAGGCCGGCAAGCACGTACCACGGGGTCGGCAGGTGCGCCTCGAAAACACCGAGGAACACCAGCAACAGGTGTCCGAGCATGAGGTAGGTGAACCAGCGCAGGCCCGAGAGGATGAACAGCGGCCCGGCGGCCAGGGACTGCGCCCATTGGGTTCCCCGCTGGGTGCGCTCGACCGTGCGCGGCTGCGCCGGCGTCACGGATTGCTGCTGGCCGCCGAGGTATTCGAGCAGTGCGCCAAAACGCGGGTAGTCGTAGAGCTGCGCGACGGTCAGGTCAGGGTAGCGGGCACGCAGTGCCGAAACCAGCTGGGCCGCGGCCAGCGACCCGCCACCGGAAGCGAAGAAATCGGCGTCCAGGCCGGCGGCCGAAGCGCCCAGCGCGCCGCGCCAAGCTTCGGCAAGGAACTGCCCGGTCTCATCGAGCTCGGGCAGGCCGGAGCCCTCGGCAGCCAGTTCGGCGCCCGGCAACGGCCACGGCAGCGCATTGCGGTCCACCTTGCCGCTGGTCTTCATCGGCAGGCTGCCCATCACCGCCAGGATCGGCACCATCGGCGCTGGCAGGTCGGCAAGCAAGCGGGTGCGCGCTGCCCCCAGATCGTAGTTTTCCGCTGCCTGCAGGTAGCCGACCAGGACCTTGTTGCCGGTGGCGGTCTCGCGTACCGCTACCGCCGCGGAAGAAACTTCGGGAAGGGAGTTGAGCGCGGCGTCGATTTCGCCCAGCTCGATACGCCGACCGCCGATCTTCACCTGGTCATCCACGCGGCCGATGAAGATCAGCCCCAGCGGGTCATTGATGACCATATCGCCCGAGCGGTAGGCGCGCTCCCAGCCCAAGGTGGGCATCGGCGCGTACTTCTCGGCATCCTTTTCCGGATCCAGGTAGCGGGCCAGTCCCACGCCGCCGATGATCAGCTCCCCGGATTCCCCTTCGGCGACCGGGATCCCCTCGGTATCAACCACCGCCAGATCCCAACCGTCCAGCGGCAGGCCGATGCGTACCGGCACGCTGCCGTCCATGGTGGCGCCGCAGGCTACCACGGTCGCTTCGGTCGGTCCGTAGGTGTTCCAGACTTCGCGGCCTTCGGTGGCTAGCCGCCCGGCCAGTTCCGGCGGGCAGGCCTCGCCGCCGAAAATCAGCAGGCGCACCGAGTCCAGGGCCTGCGCCGGCCACAGCGCCGCCAGGGTGGGCACGGTGGAAACGGCGGTAATGGAACGGGAAATCAGCCACGGGCCCAGGTCCATGCCGCTGCGCACCAGGGCGCGCGGGGCCGGGACCAGGCAGGAGCCGTTGCGCCAGGCGATCCACATTTCCTCGCAGGAGGCATCGAAGGCGACCGACAGTCCGGCGAGCACCCGGTCGGTGGTGTTCAGCGGATCGCCGGGCAGGAACATCTTCGCTTCGGCATCCACGAAGGCCGCTGCCGAACGGTGGGTGACCGCGACGCCCTTGGGCTTGCCGGTGGAACCGGAAGTGAAGATGATCCATGCGTCATCTTCCAGTCCAGGCATTCGCGGGTTCGCAAAGGGCTTGGGGCGCTGGCTATCGGCCACGACGGTATCGCGTCCCTTGATGATGCCCGCGACTTCGGCCTCGGTGAACACGGTCTTGGCACGCTCGTCGGGGTCATCGGCATCGACCGGGACATAGGCGGCCCCAACCCACATGATCGCGAGGATCCATTCATACAGGTGCCGGGTGCCCGATTCAACGCGCACGCCGATGCGGTCGCCGGCGCCCAGGCCCTGGGCATGCAGCCGCCGGGCCTTGTTCTTGACCTCTTCGAGCAGCTCCGCGTAGCTCTCTACGCGTTCGCCGTCGTCAATGGCCGGCGCATCGGGATGAGCCTGGGCGGTGGCCTGCAGGATGTCCATGAGGGTGCGCGCAGCCGGCGCCAGGGTTCCGGAGGGGAACTGGGGTGGATGGATTGGTGCATCCGGCGCTGGAGTTCGTTCGTTGTCCATGCTGATCGGATCCGTCCCTTCACTAAGAGTGCAAGATGGGTCGCTGGGGGAGAGCGTCCCAGAAGTGAAGTGGATCCTGGAGGGGTGGAACGCAAGGGTTCCAGTCACCATTAAAGCGTGTTACGGGTTAAGAGCGGAAAAATTTGATTGAAGTGTCATGCATCTCTCAACTGTTGCGGACCGGCGGCAGCAACGAGCGCGCGGTGAATGCCGGCATCGCCCCGGTGCTCTCGGGGCAGATGCCGGCATGCCCAGCCTGCGGATGCCCGGCCATCGCTAGGGAACCAGGATGACCTTGCCGGTGGTGGCGCGCGATTCCAGCGCGGCATGGGCCGCGGCGGCTTCGGCCAGCGGGAACTCGGCGCCGATGCGCACATCGATGTCCCCGGTGGCGACCCAGCCGAAGATATCGCCGAAGCGCCAGTGCAGCTCCTGCTCGGTGGCCAGGAAGTCATCGAGCTTCGGCCGGGTCACGCTCAGCGAACCGCCGGCGTTCAGCCGCTGCAGGTTGAAGTCCGGGACCTGGCCGCTGGCCCCGCCGAAGAGCACCAGGGTGCCGCGCCGGCGCAGGGCTGCCAGCGAGGTCTCGAAGGTGTCCTTGCCGATGCCGTCGTAGACCGCGTGCACGCCCGCGCCGCCGGTGACCTGCGCGACGGTGTCCGCCACCTGGTCGTAATCCACCACGTAGTCGGCTCCGGCCGCCTTGGCCAGGTCCTTCTTTTCCTGCGTGGAGGCGGTGGTGATCACGGTGGCGCCCTTGAGCTTGAGCAGCTGGGTGAGGATCAGGCCCACGCCGCCAGCGCCCGCGTAGGTCAAGACGGTATCGCCGGAGCGCACCATGTAGCTCGAATGCACCAGGTAGTGCGCGGTCATGCCCTGCAGCGGCAGCGCGGCGGCGATGTTAAGGTTCACCGCATCGGGCACCTTGCCCGCGCGCTTGGCTTCCACCAGCGCGTACTGGGCGTAGCCCCGGGAGCCGGAGGCGGTGGCCACCCGGTCGCCCACCTGGTAATTCTGCACGCCCTCGCCGATCTGCTCCACCACGCCGGAGAATTCGCTGCCCGGGGTGAAGGGGTAGTCCACCGTGTACACGCCGCTGCGCTGGTAGGTTTCGATGAAGTTCACGCCGGTGGCCGCGACCTTCACCAGCAGCTGGCCCGGGCCCGGGGCAGGGACCGGGATCTGATCCGGGACCAGCCCGCTGGCATCGGTCGGTTCGTGAACCACAATGGCTTGCTGCTGCATAGTGCCGCGCTCCTTAAGCTGCGTGTTTCGATCCCGGCACGCGATGCCGGGACGGTCTCTAGGGCCAGTTTAGGACTTCGGAGCGCTGCGCGGGCACCGTGGGGCGGATGTCGGGTTACGTGACGAAGAATTTTATGAATATTTATTAGCCTGCATGAATAATTCGCGGTAGAATCAGGTCATGACGATTTCAGTAGCTGTTTCCGGCGCCAGTGGATACGCCGGTGGCGAGGTCCTGCGCATCCTCGCGGCCCACCCAGAAGTAGAGATTGGCGCGATCACCGCGCATTCGCAGGCCGGGCAGCGGCTCGGCTCGATCGCCCCGCACCTGCATGCGCTCGCCGATCGCGTCCTGCTGGACACCACCGTGGAAAACCTCGCCGGGCACGACGTCGTGTTCCTGGCGCTGCCGCACGGCGCATCGGCCGCCGTGGCCGCGGCGCTGCCCGAATCCACCCTGGTCATCGACGCCGGCGCGGACCACCGGCTGGAATCCGCCGAAGCCTGGGAGAAATTCTACGGCTCGGCGCATGCCGGCTCCTGGCCCTATGGCCTGCCCGAACTTCCCGGTGCGCGCGAAAAGCTGGTGGGCACCAAGCGCGTGGCCGTCCCGGGCTGCTACCCGACCGGCGCGCAGCTGGCCCTGGCTCCGGGCTTCGCCGCTGGCCTGCTGGAAGCCGACGACGTGGTCATCGTCTCCGCCTCGGGCACCTCGGGCGCCGGCAAGTCGCTGAAGCCCAACCTGCTGGGCAGCGAAACCATGGGCTCGATGAGCACCTACGGGGTGGGCGGGTCCCACCGCCACATCCCGGAAATGGAGCAGGGCTTCTCCCAGCTCGCCGGCGAACCGGTCACCGTCTCCTTCACCCCCACCCTGGCCCCGATGCCGCGCGGCATCCTGACCACCGCCACCGCCAAGGCCAAGCCCGAGGTGAGCGAAGCGCAGCTGCGCGAAGCCTGGTCCGCGGCCTATGCCGACGAGCTCTTCGTGCACCTGCTGCCCGAGGGCCAATGGCCGACCACCGGGGCGGTGCAGGGATCGAACCACGTCCAGCTGCAGCTGGCCTTCGACACCCACGCCAACCGCGTGATCGTCACCGCCGCACTGGATAATCTCACCAAGGGCACCGCAGGTGCCGCGGTCCAGTCGATGAACATCGCACTGGGACTGGAAGAAAACACCGGATTGCTCATGCAAGGAGTTGCACCGTGAGCCTCGCGCACACCAACACCCACCCATCCGCTGCCGCCACCGGGGTCACCGCACCGGCGGGCTTCGCCGCCGCCGGCGTCCCGGCAGGCCTGAAGTCCACCGGCAAGAACGACGTGGTCGTGGTCAAGAACCTCGGCCCGCAGTTCACCGCCGCCGGCGTATTCACCTCCAACCGCGTGGCCGCCGCCCCGGTGCACTGGTCCAAGCAGGTGCTGGCCGATGGCCGCATCGACGCCGTGGTGCTCAACTCCGGCGGGGCCAACGCCTGCACCGGCGCCGAAGGCTTCGTGAACACCCACAAGACCGCCGAATACGCCGCGCAGCTGCTCTCGGTTTCCGCCGGCGACGTGGCCGTGGCGTCCACCGGGCTGATCGGGATGCAGCTGCCCATGGACAAGCTGCTGCCCGGGGTCCAGGCTGCCGCCGGGGCGCTGGCCGACGACCAGAACGCGGCCGATGCGGCCGCCGCGGGCATCATGACCACCGACACCGTGCCGAAGCTGGTCTCCCGTATCGTCGGGGCACCGGGCTCCGGCCAGGTCATCATCGGCGGCATGGCCAAGGGCGCGGGCATGCTCGCCCCGGCGCTGGCCACCATGCTGGTGGTGCTCACCACCGATGCGGTGCTGACCTCCGCACAGGCCGATGCCGCGTTGCGCGCCGCCACCGCGATGAGCTTCGACCGCGCGGACTCCGATGGCTGCATGTCCACCAACGACACCGTGCTGCTGCTGGCCTCCGGCGCCTCGGGCGCCGCCCCGGACCTGGCCGAGTTCACCGCGGCGCTGACCGACGCCTGCTGCGAGCTGGCCGCGAAGCTGATCGAGGACGCCGAGGGCGCGCAGCACACCATCGCGATCCGCACCTTCAATGCCGCTACCGAGGCCGACGCCCTGGAAGTATCCAAGGCCGTCTCGCGCTCCAATCTGGTCAAGACCGCGGTCTTCGGCAAGGATCCGAACTGGGGCCGGGTGCTCTCCGAGGTCGGCACCACCAAGGCCGCGTTCGAACCCGATGAGCTGAACGTGTCGATCAACTCCGTGATGGTCTGCAAGAACGGCGGGGTGGGCGAGGACCGCAGCCTGGTTTCGCTCGAAGAACGCAACGTGTTGATCGAGATCGACCTGAACGCGGGCACCGAGGAAGCCACCGTGCTGACCAACGACCTGACCCACGACTACGTCCACGAGAACTCCGCCTACTCCAGCTAGGCAGAAACTAGGAACACTCCCATGGCCCACACCGCCCGCACCAACCTGGGCATCGCCCAGTCCAAGGCCGAAGCGCTCATCGAGGCGCTGCCCTGGATCCAGCGCTTCGCCGGGACCACGATGGTCATCAAATACGGTGGCAACGCGATGGTCAACGACGATCTGCGCCGCGCCTTCGCCGAGGACATCGTGTTCCTGCGCCACGCCGGGATCAACCCGGTGGTGGTGCACGGCGGGGGACCGCAGATCAACAGGATGCTCGACACCCTCGGGATCGACTCCGAATTCCGCGGCGGGCTGCGGGTGACCACCCCCGAAGCCATGGACGTGGTGCGGATGGTGCTCACCGGCCAGGTGCAGCGCGACCTGGTCGGCCTGATCAACTCGCACGGACCCTACTCGGTGGGCATGTCCGGCGAGGACGGTGCCACCTTGCAGGCAGTGCGCACCGGCACGGTCGTGGACGGCCTGCCCGTGGACCTGGGGCTGGTCGGCGAGGTCACCACCGTGCGCACCGACCAGGTGGACTCGCTGGTGGATGCCGGGATGATCCCGGTCATCTCCACCGTCGCCCCGGAGTTCGACGAATCCGGCGAGCCCACCGGCGCGGTGCTGAACGTCAACGCGGATACCGCCGCGGCCGCGCTGGCCACCGCGCTGGGTGCCGCCAAGCTGGTGATCCTCACCGACGTGGAGGGCCTGTACGCCGCCTGGCCGGACAAGTCCTCGCTGATCAGCTCGATCACCAACGACGAGCTGCGCACCATGCTGCCGTCGCTGGAATCGGGGATGATCCCGAAAATGGGCGCCTGCCTCAAAGCCGTCGACGGGGGCGTGGGCCAGGCCCACATCGTCGATGGCCGCGCCCCGCACTCGATGCTGCTGGAAATCTTCACCACCGCCGGCGTGGGCACCCAGGTGCTCCCGGCCACCGCACAAAAGAAGGACGCCAAGTGAGCGAGCACGCCGCTGAAACCACCTCCTCCGCCCTGGCTGGAACCGCTGAAGCTGCCGGGCTGGCGCAGCTGTCCTCGGCCGCCCTGGCCGAACGCTACTCCAGCTCCCTGCTCGGCGTCTTCGGCACCCCGCAGCGCGTGCTGGTGCGCGGGGCCGGCTGCCATGTCTGGGACGCCGATGGCCACCAGTACCTGGATCTGCTCGGCGGCATCGCGGTCAACACCCTGGGCCACGGGCACCCGCTGCTGGCTTCCGTGATCAGCAGCCAGCTGTCCACCCTGGGCCATGTCTCGAACTTCTTCACTTCCCCCAGCCAGATCGCGCTGGCCGAGAAGCTGCTGGACATCTCCGCCGCCCCGGCCGGCTCCAAGGTCTTCTTCGCCAACTCCGGCACCGAAGCCAATGAGGCCGCGCTGAAGCTGACCCGGCGCAACGCCGGCACGCCGCAGGCCCCGCGCACCAAGGTGATCGCCCTGGAGCATTCCTTCCACGGCCGCACCCTGGGCGCGCTGTCGCTGACCTACAAGGAAAAGTACCGCGCGCCCTTCGCCCCGCTGCCCGAAAACGTCAGCTGGATCCCGGCCGGGGACATCGACGCGCTGCGTGCCGCGGTGGACGAAACCGTCGCGGCGGTCTTCATCGAGCCGATCCAGGGCGAAGCCGGCGTGAAGATGCTCTCCGCGCAGTACCTGCAGGCCGCCCGCGACATCACCCGCGAAGCCGGCGCCCTGCTGGTCTTCGACGAGGTGCAGACCGGCATGGGCCGCACCGGGGCGTTCTTCGCCTCGGCCCCGGTGATCCCGGATGTGATGACCCTGGCCAAGGGCCTGGGCGGAGGCTTCCCGATCGGCGCGATGATCGTGTTCGGCGAGCAGAACACCGCCTGGCTGGCCCCGGGCGACCACGGCACCACCTTCGGCGGCAACCCGGTGGCCTGCGCCGCCGGCCTGGCCGTCATCCACACCATCGAATCCCAGAACCTGCTGGCCCATGTGCGCGCCACCGGCGATTGGCTGCGCGAGCAACTGGCAGGCGTCGAGGGCATTGCCGCCGTGCGCGGCGCCGGGCTGCTCACCGCCTTCGAACTGGCCGCCGCCAACGCGCCGAAGCTGGTCGCCGCGGCGCTGGATGCCGGATTCATCGTGAACGCCACCGACGAGAAGACCATCCGCCTGGCCCCGCCGCTGGTGATCACCACCGAGCAGCTGGGCACCCTGATCGCGGCCCTGCCGCAGCTGATCAGGGCCGCCAGCTAGCGGCCGGCAGCAACTTCGCGACCACCCCCTGCGACAGCAAAGGACTAACACCATGAGCGCAACCCGCCACTTCCTGACCGACCTGGATTTCACCCCCGACGAGCAGTCCAAGGTGCTGGACCTGGCCGCGGCGATGAAGGCCGACAAGTACGGCTACCAGCCGTTCGCCGGCCCGCAGAGCGTCGCGGTCTTCTTCGACAAGACCTCCACCCGCACCCGCGTGTCCTTCCACGCCGGCATCGCCGAACTCGGCGGCTCGCCGCTGATCATCAACTCCGCCGATTCGCAGCTGGGCCACAAGGAGTCCATCGCCGATTCCGCCAAGGTGCTCGAGCGCATGGTCTCCACCATCGTGTGGCGCACCTTCGCCCAGTCCGGCCTGGAGGAAATGGCCGCGAACTCTTCGGTTCCGGTGATCAACGCGCTGTCGGACGACTACCACCCCTGCCAGCTGATCGCCGACCTGCTCACCGTGCGCGAGCACAAGGGCAAGACCGCCGGGCTGACCATGGCCTACCTGGGCGACGCGGCCAACAACATGGCCAACTCCTACCTGCTGGCCGGGGTCACCGCCGGCATGCACGTGCGCATCGCCGGCCCCGAGGGCTACCTGCCCGAAGCCCGCATCATCGAGGCCGCGCAGCAGCGTGCCGCGCTGACCGGGGGATCGGCCACGATCACCACCGATGCCGCCGCCGCGCTGCAAGACGCCGACGTGGTCGTCACCGACACCTGGGTGTCCATGGGCCAGGAAGCCGAGAAGGCCGAACGCCAGCAGCTGTTCACCGGCTACTCGGTGACCGCCGAAGCCATGAAGCTGGCCAAGGACGACGCGATCGTGCTGCATTGCCTGCCGGCCTACCGCGGCTACGAGATCGACGCCGAGGTCATCGACGGCCCGCAGTCGGTCGTGTTCGACGAGGCCGAGAACCGCGTGCACGCGCAGAAGGCCGTGATGGCCTGGCTGATGGTCGCCTCCGGCCTGGCCGAAGATCCACGAGTGGAGCTCTAGGATGTCCGCCCAGCCAAGCACCAAAACCGCCCGCCAGGCCCGCATCCGCGCGTTCCTGGGCAACAACTCGGTCAAGTCCCAGGCCGAGCTGCTCGGCCTGCTCAAGGACGACGGGCTGGAAGTCACCCAGGCCACGCTCTCGCGCGACCTGGTGGAAATCGGAGCGGTGCGCATCCGCGACAACTCCGGGCAGCTGATCTACGCGGTGCGCCAGGAAGGCGGGGACCGTTCCCCGAAGACCGCGATCACCCAGGAAGTGCTCGACGCGCGCCTGGCCAAGATCTGCGCCGAGCAGCTGGTCACCGCCGAGGCCTCCGGGAATATCGTGGTGCTGCGCACCCCGCCGGGCGCGGCGAACCTGCTGGCCCTGGCCATCGACCACTCGCAGATGCCCTCGATCCTGGGCTGCATCGCGGGGGATGACACCATCATGGTCACCACCCGCGTGGCCGACGGCGGTGCCGAAGTGGCCGCCCGCTTCCTGCAGCTGGCCGAACCGCGCTGACCGGCGCCGCCAGTCCATCGGGCGCTTGCCGCCGCGAACTTCTCCACAGTCCGCGGCGGCTTTGCCATGCCGGTCGAGATGGCGCCCGATGATCGGGGCATGGAACCACTTCAGAGCGCCAGCGCCACGAGCACCGCGGGACCCGCACTGGCCGCCAGCCTGGGGACCGTGGCGCAGCAGCTGGCCAGCGGCACCCCGCTGGACGCCGCCAGCTTGCTGCGCGCCGAAGCCGCGTGCCTGTTGCTGTTCCAGAACCTCTGCGCCCAGGCCTCGGGCTGCGCCGATCCGCGCCTCGCGCTGGCCCACGCCCACTTCGCCGAAGCCTTCAGCCGGCAAGCTTCCCGCACCGTCGTCATGGCGGCAAGCCAGGTGGAGACCAGCGCCGCCCACGCCCTGGACCTCGCCGAATTCGACCACCTGCGCGCGGGCACCACCGATTTCAGCGCCCCTGCGCAATTCGCGCCCGGCCGCACCCTCTACCTCGATGCGGCCACCGTCCTGTCCCAGATGCTGGATGTGAATTATTTCGAGGCCGACCGCCGCGTCAAGGACGCCCATCTGGTCCACGCCCGCAAGGATATCGCCGGCGCCGCCTGCGCCCCGCGTTTCACCCTGCTCGCAGAACACTTCGCCGGCACCCCCGCCCCAGGCACGCCAGTCGCAGATCCGTCCACGGAGGCCTTGCTGTCGCCGGCCGGCTGGGCTTTGCCTGGCCTGCACAGCACGCCGGATCCCCGCGAGGTGCTGAAAACCGCCCGCGCGCTGGACAAGTTCGAACCCGAAGACACCACCTTCGACGGCCTGCCCACCACGGCCACTGCCAAGGCCGCCGACGGCACCTTGCTGGAGGAGCATGCCGCCGCGCACCTGAGGGAAGACCAGATCCGCATCCGGCAGAAGCGCATCAATGGCTTGATCAAGGAGTACAAGGACGCGCACGACCAGGCTCCGACCCCGAAGCTGGGCCTCTTCCGCGGCAAGGTGGTCAACGGGGTCCATGAATTCATCGTCCGTGTCCGGGAGATCGACGCGGAACTCTGGGAATCGCTGATCACGCAGGCCGACAACAAGCGCACCAAGGCCGGCGCCGCCGCCCGCCAGGCCGCAGGCGCCGCCAGTGACAGCCCTTCCGGCGATGAGCACGGCAATACCGCAGAGCCGCCTTCCAGCGGACACCCCGGCCCGGAGCCCGACCCCGGCCCGGAGCCCGACCCCGTCCCGGAATCCGACGGCGGCGAGCATGCGCCTGATGGCAAGGCCGAGTGGGAAGAACCCGCGGAGCACCTCTGGAACAGCGACCAACCTGCTCCGGACTGGGCGGGCGTTGGCCCGCCAGCTCCTGCGGATGATGCCACGCCAGATCCCGACCCGCCGAACCCGCCGGGCACACCACTGCCGGGCTTGCCGGCAACTTGTTCGGTGCCCGAACGCCGGCTCAATGCGCTGAACGCAATCCTGCGCAATATCGGGCCCGACAGCCAGGGCAAGCGCATCACCCCCGAAATCGTGGTGCACGCGCGCTTCGAGGATCTCCAGGATCTCGCATCGCTCACCGGCATCAGCGCGCACGGCGTGAGAATTTCCGCGCCCCAGTTGCGCACCATGCTGTGCGAAGCCAAGGTGATCAGCCCGATCTACAACGCGGACGGGGTGATCATGGATATCGGCCGCGACGCCCGGCTCTTCCCGCGCTGGATGAAACTTGCCGCCCGCGACCGGGACGGCGGCTGCCTGGTCCCAGGCTGCACGGCAGACCCGGCACTGATCGAATTCCACCATTTCAAGCCGTGGGCCAAGGGCGGCCATACCCGACTCCAGGACTGTTGCCCGCTCTGCGCGCTGCACCACACCATGGTCCACAGCGGCTACCTGAAACTGGTCAAGATCAAGGGCCTGCCCCATGTCATCCTGCCCAAGCATCTGGATCCGCAGCAGCTGCCGCGGCGCAACACCTATTTCGCCCGCACCTAACTGCCCGACCTCGCAAAACTGCCGCACCCTCGACTAGGAGTGCGCGGCAGAATTCGTGCGTTAATGCCATTCGGATCCGGTCAGGCGGCAATATCCTCCACGGCATCCAGCGAGAAGGCCCGCTCGAAGGCGGCCTGGACCTCATCGGTATGCGCGACCAGGATGATCTTGTGGATCGGCGAAATATGCTTATTGGTCTCGATCCACCGGCTGATCGCTGCATGGGCGATGCTGGCAACCTGCTCAGGATCCCACCCGAACGCCCCTGCGCCAATCGCCGGGAACGCGACCGAGTGGGCCTCGTGGCGGGCCGCGACATACAGGGAGTTCACGAAGCAGTCATCGAGGATCTTGGGGTTCGGCTTGATCAGCGCCAAGTTGGGGGCCGCGGTGTGGACGACCCACTTGGCATGCAGGTTGCCGGCCTTGGTGACGACGGCAATGCCCGAAGGAATCCCGTCGGGGTACCGGTTGGCCCGAATTTCCCGGCAGGCGGCCAGCAGGCTGGGACCAGCAGCTGCATGGATCGCGCCGTCGACGCCGCCTCCACCGAGCAGCGAAGGATTGGCCGCATTGACGATGGCATCAACATGAAGGGTGGTGATATCACCCCGGTACAGCTGGATTTCCATTGGGTACCTCCGAGGAACGTTCCGTATCGGCTCTATGATCACACCATACGCCCGGGCGCTGAGTACTGGAAGAGGCAAAACTTAAGGTTTCCTGCGTGTTCCGGAGCCTAGCCAGGCCCCGCAGAGCAGGCCGCAGCGATAAGCATGTGATGCATGAATCGGCACACCGTTGCATAAATATGAGTTACATTGCATAAAGCTTTGCTAGAGTAGGGTGCAACGTCAATTTTCTCCGGCAGAAAGGAACGGGCCATGGCCTCGTCAACAAATGAAGGATCGCTCTGGGGCGGTCGCTTCTCCGGCGGCCCAGCGGATGCAATGGCAGCGCTGAGCAAGTCCACCCACTTCGACTGGCGCCTGGCCAGCTACGATATTGCCGGATCCCGTGCCCATGCCAAGGTGCTGAACCGCGCGGGCCTGCTCACCGATGCCGAGCTGGCAGACATGATCGCCGCCCTGGACCAGCTCGAAGCCGACGTCATCTCCGAGGCCTATGTCGCAGCGCCAACCGACGAAGACGTCCACGGCTCGCTGGAACGCGGCCTGCTGGAGCGCGCCGGCACCGCCCTGGGCGGCAAGCTGCGCGCCGGCCGGTCGCGCAATGACCAGATCGCCACCCTGGGCCGGATGTTCCTGCGCGACCACGCGCGGATCATCGCCCGCGGCGTGATCGACACCCTTGACGCGATGGTCGAGCAGGCCAAGGCGCACCCCTATGCGCCGATGCCCGGCCGCACCCACCTGCAGCATGCCCAGCCGATCCTGCTCTCGCACCTGCTGCTGGCCTACTCCTGGCCGCTGCTGCGCGATGTGCAGCGCCTGGTCGACTGGGACAAGCGTGCCGCCGTGTCGCCCTATGGTTCCGGTGCGCTGGCCGGCCAGACCCTGGGCCTGGATCCGAACTTCGTCGCCGCCGAGCTGGGCTTCGACTCGGCCGTGCACAACTCGATCGACGGCACCGCCGCCCGCGACGTGTTCGCCGAATTCTCCTGGATCGCGGCCATGATCGGCGTTGACCTCTCGCGCGTCTCGGAGGAGGTCATCCTCTGGGCCACCAAGGAATTCAGCTTCGTGAAGCTGCACGACTCCTTCTCCACCGGCTCCTCGATCATGCCGCAGAAGAAGAACCCCGATATCGCCGAGCTGGCCCGCGGCAAGGCAGGGCGCCTGATCGGCGACCTGACCGGCCTGCTGGCTACCCTCAAGGCCTTGCCGCTGGCCTACAACCGCGACTTGCAGGAAGACAAGGAACCGGTGTTCGACGCCGCGGACACCCTGGAAATCCTGCTGCCGGCGGTCGCCGGAATGATGGGCACCTTGACCTTCAACACCGAGCGCATGGCGGATCTGGCCCCGCAGGGCTTCGCCTTGGCGACCGACATCGCCGAATGGCTGGTCCGCCAGGGCGTGCCGTTCCGCGATGCCCACGAGCTCTCCGGTGCTGCGGTGCAGCTGGCCGAATCGCGCGGCGTGGAACTGTGGGACCTGACCGACGAGGAATACGCCGGCATCTCCGAGCACCTGACCCCGGCGGTGCGCGAGGTGCTCTCCACCGAGGGTTCGCTGAACGCCCGCAACGGCCAGGGCGGCACCGCCCCGAGCGCGGTCGCAGCGCAGCTCGCCGAGTTCGAGCGCCAGCTCGACCAGATCAAGGCCTGGGCCAAGTAGCACCAGGCAGGGCCAAGCGGCCGCCGCGCGGGAAGAATCCTGCCCGGCGGCCACTTGCGCGTTAACCACGGCTTCGAGCCCTTGCGCATTTGCGCCCGGTTCGCGCTAAAGTGTGATTCATGACTCGACTCCTGGCCCCTGCCGAACTCATCGCGCAGGTCACCACCGCATTGGATGAACTTTCCGTACAGGTGCGGGAGGTTCCCGACACCCAGTACAGCAAGCCCAGTTCGCTGCCGGGCTGGAGCACCGCCCAGCTGATCGCGCATCTGGCCTCCTTCGCGAAGGCCGCCGTGCGCCAGTTCGATAACGCCGGAGCCCAGCGGCCGCCGCTGATGTACGACGGGGGCGCCGAGGGCCGGATCGAGGCGATCAACATGACCGCGCTGATGCGCCCGGAGTCCCTGCGCGCCTTGGCCGCCGACGCGTTGGCCCAGTTGCGCGCCACCCTGCCTGGTGCCGAAGCCACGTGGGAGCAGCCGGTGGGGTACCGCCCGGGGGCCAAGGCCGCGGACCTGATGTACGCGACCTGGCGAGAGATGCTGATCCACGCCACCGACCTGGACGAATTCCTGCGCCCGGCCGCCAGCTGGCCGCCGGCATTCAGCGCGCATCTGTTCCGGGCGCTCGAAGCCCGCGTTCCGGAAGGAACCCGCCTGGTGCTGCAGCCGCATGGCAAACCCCGGATGGTGCTCGGGGACGGGGCGAAATCGTGGGTGCTCTCGGGCGCCGATTTCGACTTGGCCGCATGGATGGCCGGACGCCCTGCGGCCGGGCCGGTGCAGGTTACCGCGGCCGCCGACGGGGCCGCGGACCCGCAGCTGCTGCCCTGGCCCAGCGATCGCTTGATGAACCGCTAGCCTGGATGGTTAACCGCCGTACCGCATGGACACCGCCCAAAATGTGCTCATGATTATGCACGATCGTGCGGCGTGCGGCGCGCGGAGGGACTAAAATTACTAGGCGTGACTACTTCTGAGAGCATTAGCGACCTGCTGGATCGACTGTGCGAGATCGTGCCCGACTACCCGCAGCCAGGGATCTCCTTCAAGGACCTCACCCCGGTCTTCGCCGACCCGACCGGCCTGCGCCGCATGGTCGACGAGCTGATCGCCCCCTTCGAGGGGCAGTTCGACATCGTCGCGGGCCTCGAAG
>NZ_JBLVOC010000027.1:0-5163 GCF_053543575.1 Glutamicibacter sp. AGC84 | reverse complement strand
GGCGGCCGCCGCCTACGCCTCGGGGAAGGGCATGCTGACCATCCGCAAGGCCGGCAAGCTGCCGCGCGAGGTCTACCGCGACGAGTACACCTTGGAATACGGCACCAGCTGCCTGGAGGTGCACAAGGACGAGATCGCCCCGGGCACCCGCGTGCTGATTCTCGACGACGTGCTGGCCACCGGCGGCACCGTGGGTTCAGCGGTCCGCCTGCTGGAGCAGACCGGTGCCAGGATCGCCGGCGTCGGCGTCGTGCTGGAACTCGATGGCCTCGAAGGACGGGCCAAGCTGCCGGGGCACAAGGTGCTCTCCTTGCAGGTCGTCCACTCCTGAGCCGGGCAGCGCGGTGCCGAAGCGGCAGCCGGGAAGCGGCGCGCAGGTAACAAACCGCCACGCTTCCACGCCGCTGGCGAACAGCCCGGCAGCGGGCCCGGCCAGCGCTTGGCACCGGTGCGCGCGATTACCTGCGCCGGGCCAAAGGCGCGTATCATTATCTGTCCTGTGTTTTTACGTGGGAACCGTTTTACGTAGGGCCCTGTGCTTTGCGCAGGGGCACATTTTGAGCGCGAGGGGAAACTGGGTTGACCGATACGATCGAGGCCGATCTGTTAGCTGAATCCGACTATGTGGGCCGCCTGTACGCGCGGCTGGACGAGTTGCGCGCCGAAAAGGTGGAGCAGCTTGAGCGCACCCGGGCCCAGGGGGCGGTGGGCACCTTCCAGAACATGTCCGAACGCGACTCTTTCGCCACCCTCTACGAGGACCGGATTGCCCAGCTCGACGCCGTCGAGGACCGCCTGGTCTTCGGCCGCCTGGATATGGCAGCCAACGGCCAGGGGCAGGAAGCCGGCAACGGCTCATCCTCCGGCACTCCCCGCTACATCGGCCGCATCGGCCTGTCCGACGAGGACCTGAACCGGCTGATGATCGACTGGCGCGCCAGCGAAGCGGCCCCCTTCTACCAGGCGACCGCGCTGAATCCGCGCGGGGTGCGCCGCCGCCGCCACCTGATGCTCAAGGGCCGGACCGTGGCCGGCATCGAGGACGACGTGCTCGACGAGACCTGGCTGGATGAGGGGCACACCCACCACGGCGAGGGCGCGCTGATGGCCGCTTTGCGCGAGAAGCGCACCGGCCGCATGGGCGATATCGTCGGCACCATCCAGGCCGAGCAGGATGCGATCATCCGCGCGCAGCTGCCCGGCGCCGTCGTGGTCCAGGGCGGTCCGGGCACCGGCAAGACCGCCGTCGCCCTGCACCGCGCGGCGTTCCTGCTCTACGAGTACCGCGAACGGCTGAAGAACGCCGGGGTGCTGATCGTCGGCCCGTCCACTTCCTTCATGCGCTACATCGAGCGCGTACTGCCCTCGCTGGGCGAGACCGGCGTGGTCATGTCCTCGGTGGGCGAGCTCTACCACGGCATCCACGCCGTGCCGGAAACCAGCCGCACCGTCGCCCGGCTCAAGGGCCAGCTGTCCATGGCCAGGGTGATCGCCACTGCGGTGCGCAACCGCCAGCGGCTGATTCCGGAAACCCGCACCCTGGTGGTGGAGGGAACCCGCCTGACCCTGACCCCGAAGATGGTCAAGAACGCGCGCGAACGAGCCCGCCACACCCACAAGCCCTACAACGAGGCCCGCGAAACCTTCGTCAAGGTGCTGGTGGGGGACCTGGCCGAGCAGTTGCGCCGCAAGCTGGAGGAATCGGCCGGGCAATCCTCGACCACCGACCGTTCCTACCTGCCCCAGGAAGTGCGCGAATCGCACGATGTGCGCGTGGCGCTGAACCTGTGCTGGATGCCGATGACCCCGCAGCAGCTGGTGGCCGAGTTGTTCGCCACCCCGCACCTTTTGGCCGCCGCGGCCCCGCACCTGAAGGAAACGGACCGCGACGCCCTGTACCGCCGGGCCGGCTCGCCGTTCACCGAGGCCGATGTGCCGCTGCTCGATGAGGCATCCGGGCTGCTCGGCGAGTTCGCCGACCCGCTGGCCGGCACGCACACCGCCCAGTACGAGGCCGACGTGGAAAATGCCAAGGCCGCGCTGCGCAATATGCACACCATGCTGGAAAACGCCGGCATCGACGGAGTGGTCACCGCTGAGCAGGTGGCCGGAGTGAACCAGGAAACTGCGGCCCGGCTCACGGCCGCTGAACGCGCCGTCGCCGATCGCACCTGGGCCTACGGGCACATCGTGGTCGACGAGGCGCAGGAGCTTTCGCCGATGCAGTGGCGCCTGCTGGTTCGCCGCTGCCCGATGAAGTCCTTCACCATCGTGGGCGACATCGCCCAGACCTCGGCCGCCTCGGGCGCCAGCAGCTGGTCCCAGGCCCTGGAGCCGTTCTTCGGTGAGCGCTTCGAGCTCGAAGAGCTGACCGTCAACTACCGCACCCCGGCGCAGATCGCCGACGCGGCGGTGCGCGTGGCCCAGGCCGCCGGCCTGCGGATCACCACCCCGCAGGCGGTCCGCGAAGGCGACTGGCCACCGGTGCTGACCAAAACCACCGAGGCCGAAGTCCAGGATGCGGTCCTGGCCGCGCTGGGCGAGGAGCTGGAGTACTCGGCCGGGGGACTGCAGGCGATCATCGTGCCTCAGCAGGATCTGGCCCGCATCCGCGCGGCGGTCCAGGACGTGCATGGCGACCGCGTTGGCGCCGGTTCGGGCGGATTGAGCCAGGACATCGTGGTGATCACCGCGCGCGAGTCCAAGGGCCTGGAATTCGACGGCGTGCTGATCCTGGAACCGGCCGAGCTGGTCGACGAGGTGGACGGCGGCGTGGGCGATTTGTATGTGGCGATGACCCGTACCACCCAGCGCCTGCGCGTGGTCCACACCCGCGAACTGCCTGAAGGCCTGGAAAGCTAGCAGCGCACCGCGGGGTCGGCTATGTGACCAAGGGGCGGGCCGGGGAAGTGGCACGAGCCTGCCACCAAGCGATAACCTTAAACCCATGCGCCGGGAAGGCAACCCCAACTCCCGGTGCGATCACAGGTGCACGCAAGCAGCAACGCGGGCACTCGGGGCAGAACGAAGACAGAAAATGGTCACAGTGAGCATGTCTGATACGAAGCAGAATCCCGTGATTGCGGGACAGAGCAACGACGCATCTTTCGAGAACGTCTGGCAGGAACTCAAGTGGCGCGGCCTGGTGCACGTGTCCACCGACGAAACCGAGCTGGAACGAGCCCTGTCCGAAGAGTCTGTGACCTACTATTGCGGGTTCGATCCGACTGCGCCCTCCCTGCATCTGGGCAACCTGGTGCAGTTGCTGAATATGCGCCGCCTGCAGCTGGCCGGCCACAAGCCGCTGGCCCTGGTTGGCGGTTCCACCGGCCTGATCGGCGACCCGCGCCAAACTGCGGAGCGCACCTTGAACACCAGGGAGACGGTGACCGAGTGGGTCGCCAAGCTCCAGGCGCAGGTTTCCCGCTTCCTCTCCGATGAGGGCGAGAACGCGGTGCAGCTGGTCAACAACCTGGACTGGACGCAGCAGCTGTCGGCCTTGGACTTCTTGCGCGATGTGGGCAAGTACTTCCGTGTGGGCACGATGATCAAGAAGGAGATCGTCGCCGCGCGACTGAACTCCGACGAGGGCATCAGCTACACCGAGTTCTCCTACCAGGTGCTGCAGGGCTACGACTTCCTGGAGCTGAACCGCCAGTACGGCTGCACCCTGCAGACCGGCGGCTCGGACCAGTGGGGCAACCTGACCAGCGGCACCGACCTGATCCGCAAGGTCCAGGGCAACTCGGTGCACGCCTACGGCACCCCGCTGATCACCAACTCCGACGGCACCAAGTTCGGCAAGTCCGAGGGCAACGCCATCTGGCTGGATGCCGAAATGTGCAGCCCGTACACCTTCTACCAGTTCTGGCTGAACACCTCCGACGCGGATGTGATCGACCGCTTGAAGGTATTCACCTTCCTGACCCGCGAGCAGATCGCGGAACTGGCAACCGAAGTTGCAGAGCGCCCGTTCAAGCGCGTCGCCCAGCGCACCTTGGCCTGGGAAGTCACTTCCCTGGTTCACGGTGTGCAGGCTACCGAGCAGGTGATCGCCGCTTCGGCTGCGGTCTTCGGCAATGGCGATCTGGGCACAATTGATCTTCCTACCCTGGAATCGGTTATCGCGGAGCTGCCTTCGGCGAAGGTTGCTGCGGACGATCTGGGCATTTTGAATGTCCTGGTTGCCTCGGGCCTGAGCAAGTCATTGTCCGAAGCACGCCGTACGGTCACTGAAGGTGGCGCCTACGTCAATAACGGCAAGGTTGGCGGCATCGAAACTGAACTGGCCGAGGCGGACTTCCTGCATGGCCGCTACGCGATCGTGCGCCGCGGCAAGAAGAACATGGCAGTGGCTGAACTGGCCAAGTAGGGCCCAGTAACTACCGCACTACACGAAACCGCCGGAAAAGCTTGTGAACCAAGACACTTTTCCGGCGGTTTTGTTGTACCTAATTATGATAATCCCTAGTCAAGGTCGGATTAGTGGCTAAAATTCGACCCGTAGGCCGATTTTGCGTCGTGACTGAACCCGTGTAGAGTTTTATCTCGCGCCGCTGATCCGGACAGCCTGAAAGCGCGAAACGGAAGCGGCGGGGTGAATAAGACTGAAACGTCGAGTTGACAACGGTCAACTTGGTGGTAGGCTTGTAAAGTTGCTCCGGAGCGAAGCAGTCATCGAAGGTTTGATGGTTGTGGTGTCGAGAGTGTTTGTTGTTTGAGAACTCAATAGTGTGCCAAGTTTGTTGATACCGAATATTTTTATTTGGTGAATACATAACATTTGCTTGAGGCATTGCACCCCCGTGCAGTGTTCTTGAGTGTTTTATTATTCGCCAGGACTTCATTGGCTTCGCCCTTATTTTCCAAGGGGTTGCCGGTGGCTTTTTATTTTTTTATGGAGAGTTTGATCCTGGCTCAGGATGAACGCTGGCGGCGTGCTTAACACATGCAAGTCGAACGATGAAGCCCAGCTTGCTGGGTGGATTAGTGGCGAACGGGTGAGTAACACGTGAGTAACCTGCCCCCGACTCTGGGATAAGCCCGGGAAACTGGGTCTAATACCGGATATTACCTTTGACCGCATGGTTGTTGGTGGAAAGATTTATCGGTGGGGGATGGACTCGCGGCCTATCAGCTTGTTGGTGAGGTAATGGCTCACCA
>NZ_JBLVOC010000026.1:354514-377874 GCF_053543575.1 Glutamicibacter sp. AGC84 | reverse complement strand
TGGTGAGCCATTACCTCACCAACAAGCTGATAGGCCGCGAGTCCATCCCCCACCGATAAATCTTTCCACCAACAACCATGCGGTCAAAGGTAATATCCGGTATTAGACCCAGTTTCCCGGGCTTATCCCAGAGTCGGGGGCAGGTTACTCACGTGTTACTCACCCGTTCGCCACTAATCCACCCAGCAAGCTGGGCTTCATCGTTCGACTTGCATGTGTTAAGCACGCCGCCAGCGTTCATCCTGAGCCAGGATCAAACTCTCCATAAAAAAATAAAAAGCCACCGGCAACCCCTTGGAAAATAAGGGCGAAGCCAATGAAGTCCTGGCGAATAATAAAACACTCAAGAACACTGCACGGGGGTGCAATGCCTCAAGCAAATGTTATGTATTCACCAAATAAAAATATTCGGTATCAACAAACTTGGCACACTATTGAGTTCTCAAACAACAAACACTTACCGGTTCTTTACCCACCATTCCAGGCGGTAATTTCGTCCAGCGTTATATTCATATTCTATAACTTCGAATTCCTGAAAGTCAAATCCATTGTTTGTGATTTGAACCAGTATTCTCAGTTCCCATTCTTTTCAATTGTTGTCCACAAGACTGTGGAAAAACCTTGATTTTCTGGGGTTCTGCCGCCGTTTCACATCCGGTTATTTCTTCCGTTTTGTTCTCGGCGACAAGGAAAAACTATACACAGGTTTTGGGGGTCCTGCAAATCGGGTGGGTGGTTTTTGACGGTGACCGTGCACACTTAATTCCTGAACTGCTGATTCGGCTCTTTCCATGTGCCCAATCGCTGGCAATTATTACCGAGCTAGGGCTGAGCGCGTAAACATTATTTCGCAGCTGCACAGAGCATCAGCGCCTGTACCTAGCGAGTTTATTGAACCCTTGAGAAGCGTACGCATATACGCGAACCCAATGAATTGTGCCCACATCAGCCGATTAGACGATGCGGGCGCATGCGTGCGTCTGAGCAAGGCACAAGAAGAGAACGCACATGGCGAAACGATGCATCTGGAGGTTCCATGCGCGTGACGGCCAAGGCGGCATCAGCGCAATGACTACCTAGAGCAGTCGGCATTGATGCCGGCCCAATACAGGTCTTGCAGTGCTACGTAAGCACCACCCTCGGCTACGGTGAATAGCAGCGATATTTCGATCGCTGCCACTCCACTTGATGATCTACCGAATACAGGATGAAGTCTATGAAGTTCACGGCGTTGGAACGCTATTGCCACCTCACTGGGCAATCGTATGGCGAGGTGACTCCCGAAGAACAGCAGAGCGATTATCAAGCCGGGGCAACTGAGCTTGACGGACAGCGGTGGCGGATCAGGACCGCAAGGATCACGCCAACAAAGCCAGGTGGGTTCGTAGCCATATGGCATCGGGACGAAACTGGGACTACTGCCCCCTACGAATCCGAAGAGGGACTGCGCGGAGTTATGGTCTTTATCGAGGAAGCCGGCTGTTTTGGCGTCTTCCGCTTTACTCAACAGCACCTCGAGGAGCTGGGCGTCTTCGCCTCAGCATCGGCTCCAGGCAAGCGCGGTTTCCGCGTCTATCCATCATGGACGGCTGGCCTTAAGGGGCAAGCGAAGAAAAGCCAGAATAGTCAGCTGCCTGCGTTCACGTTGCTCGCAGACTAACTTGTCCCGCTCAGACGCCTACTGCAGCTCCATGCGCCGGAACCTGAGTTCTCGTTGCGTCCCACGCAAAGGTGAACCTTCAAAAGGCAACTCGCTGAGATCCACAGTCAATGCGGCTTTCAATGCCAACTGGTTCGCTGACTGCGTGGCCCGGTCAGCCAAGCCGAGCACCCTTGCAAGCTCCGCCCAGTGCTTCTTCTTCAGATTCTTAGCCTTGCCGGCAACAGTCAAAGCCATGGTGTCATCGCCGTAGACCAGGGTGCATGGGATGTCGTAGATGGGCGCTACATTAAACCGTCCATGCAAGTCCGCCAGAATCGAGACGTTCTTTCCATGCAAGTCGCCGTTGCCAGTTAGCCACGCAAAGACGAACTGCATGTATAGATTGCGCCTGGCGAGCACCGGAGCCTGGCACTGCAGCGCTAAGGCTTCAATAGCTTGTTCCGTGCTCACTGCATACTTGCTTGCCGGCGGAAGGTTCAATACCTGCATGGCATCTTCCAACGCCAAACGCGTGGGACTATCCGCCCCCTCGACACCCTCGCGATCGAACCTCTCGACCAGCAGCCCCGGACTCCCAGTGGAATCCAGTACTAGCCGATTGTTTGCGACCGGAAGTTTGAGCAATCGCGCTGCTTTCAGGTGCTGCGCCTCATTAACGACCAAATGCGGATGATCCCGGGGATCAAGCTTGAGCAGATAGGCGCTGTTCTTGAACTCCACTGGTGTTGTCAGCATGGTTGCGCTGATCTTGTCTTGCACGCCGGGGATCGAGTGGCGGTCCAAGGTGCGCGCGAGGACCGAGAAGTCGAGTTCGGCCGTGCTGCTGAATTCAGCAACCACGGGGGTTTGCTCCAGTGCTGATCCTTCCGGAACAACGCGTACATTGCCTGGAGTATCGGCGCCCACTGCCATCAGCAGAGTCAACTCGTCAGAGATGCTGGTCTTAGTTGCGTCCTTGAGAACGGTCAGGCGATGGCCTTCGGGCAATAGTCCCGAGAAGAACGATGGCAACGCGCCCCCAGGCCCAACGTATGCCTCCGGGGAAGCTGGCAAAGATGTCGCAATGCCCGCGCCACCATGTGCAAGGTAGTCCTTGTTATAGCTGAAGGCCACGCTTCCGTCGGACTGTCTGGCTAGAGTGCCGGCGAGGTTTTCGTTGCAGTAGACGTCAGCCTTGGTAACAAGCTTGAGCTCTTGGAGTTGCGGCTTCATTTGGCCACGCGAATTCGAAGGCCGAGTACATTCGCGACGGAGAGCACCGCTTCAATGGAGGGGTTTCCCGCCCCTCGTTCTATGGAGCGCAGCGTACGTTCGGAGATGCCAGCTAATTCAGCCAGCTGTTCCTGCGTCAGGCCATTCTGTTTTCTAACGCGCTGCAATTCGGCCCCTAGCTCAGTCACTGAATTCATGAAAGATCCTCTTCCGGCAGCATTTCGCCGATTGGCGACATTCTGCTCACTATCATTCAGCATGGAGCAAGAATCGGCAACAAGTTACCGAAATGATAGCCAGGTGCAAGCAATCGATTGTCAGAGGCATCAAAAGGCAGGATCTTGCCGATTGGCGGACCAGAACCCATCGGATAAAGCACCTGCAACGGAGCGGGCGTTCTCTCCCGTAGTGAGCCGCGGAGGTCCAGGGCCACGCAGTCTGCTTAGTCGCTTCAAGCGCGTCCGACATCGGGACACAGCTTAGCCATGGCTGCATTCACAACCCCATGCCTGCCTGGTCGTTCCTTGAGCGGTCTGCGCTAGCGGCCAGCACTCAAGCTCGTTAAAGCAGGAGGGGAGGAGGAACCAAGCAGCACCAGCTGCCCAATTCCCCCTCCCCTTCTCGTTAAACAGGTGAGGCCCCGGCACCAAACGGTACCAGGGCCTCAAACCATCTACTCAAGTTAAGTCCGGCGGTGACCTACTCTCCCACACCCTCACGAGTGCAGTACCATCGGCGCAGTGGGCCTTAGCTTCCGGGTTCGGTATGGGACCGGGCGTTTCCCCCACGCTATGACCGCCGTAACAATCACGAAGCACACAAACCAAAACGTTTCCTGGTCAATGTTTTCCGGTGCTACAAAGTCTTGTAACTCATCCGTATTTGTGGTTAGAGGTTGTTGTCTCGTAACCGCATAGTGAACGCGAACAGCATTGAAATCATCAGTTCAAATATTGTTTTATTGTGTGTTGAAAGTCATCGGCCTATTAGTACAGGTCAGCTACACAAGTCTTTAGTCCTTGCTTCCACATCCTGCCTATCAACCCAGTGGTCTAGCTGGGGGCCTCTCACACTCAAGGTGCATGGAAATCTCATCTCGAAGCAGGCTTCCCGCTTAGATGCTTTCAGCGGTTATCCCTTCCAAACGTAGCTAATCAGCGATGCACTTGGCAGTACAACTGACACACCAGAGGTTCGTCCGTCCCGGTCCTCTCGTACTAAGGACAGCCCTTCTCAAATTTCCAACGCGCGCAGCGGATAGGGACCGAACTGTCTCACGACGTTCTAAACCCAGCTCGCGTACCGCTTTAATGGGCGAACAGCCCAACCCTTGGGACCTACTCCAGCCCCAGGATGCGACGAGCCGACATCGAGGTGCCAAACCATGCCGTCGATATGGACTCTTGGGCAAGATCAGCCTGTTATCCCCGAGGTACCTTTTATCCGTTGAGCGACGGCCCTTCCACGAGGTGCCGCCGGATCACTAGTCCCGACTTTCGTCCCTGCTCGAGCTGTCACTCTCACAGTCAAGCTCCCTTGTGCACTTACACTCGACACCTGATTGCCAACCAGGCTGAGGGAACCTTTGGGCGCCTCCGTTACATTTTAGGAGGCAACCGCCCCAGTTAAACTACCCATCAGGCACTGTCCCTGAACCAGATCATGGTCCGAAGTTAGGTGACCGGTACAGCCAGAGTGGTATTTCAACGATGACTCCACCTGAACTAGCGTCCAAGCTTCACAGTCTCCCACCTATCCTACACAAGCTGCACCGAACACCAATACCAAACTATAGTAAAGGTCTCGGGGTCTTTCCGTCCTGCTGCGCGTAACGAGCATCTTTACTCGTACTGCAATTTCGCCGAGTTCATGGTTGAGACAGCGGGGAAGTCGTTACTCCATTCGTGCAGGTCGGAACTTACCCGACAAGGAATTTCGCTACCTTAGGATGGTTATAGTTACCACCGCCGTTTACTGGGGCTTAAATTCTCAGCTTCGCATTACTGCTAACCAGTCCTCTTAACCTTCCAGCACCGGGCAGGAGTCAGTCCGTATACATCGTCTTGCGACTTCGCACGGACCTGTGTTTTTAGTAAACAGTCGCTTCCCCCTGGTCTCTGCGGCCCACACCCGCATCAGAGAAGCAAGTTCTCATCACGGGGCAGGCCCCCCTTCTTCCGAAGTTACGGGGGCATTTTGCCGAGTTCCTTAACCATGATTCTCTCGATCGCCTTAGTATTCTCTACCTGATCACCTGTGTCGGTTTGGGGTACGGGCGGACTTGGACCTCGCGCCGATGCTTTTCTAGGCAGCATAGGATCACCGAATCACCCCGAAAACGGGGCGCCTATCAGGTCTCAGAAACATGAGCGGCGGATTTGCCAACCACTCTTCCTACACCCTTGGACCAGGTCAATTCCATTGCCTGGCTCGGCTACCTTCCTGCGTCACACCTGTTAATACGCTGACCTCACTGCATCGGTTCCCACCACATCAACCAGCAAGATACCCGAAGGCACCAACAGCTAGCGTCAATCATGGTTAGCATCCACAGCTCAGTATGGGCGGTCCTTCGCCGGTACGGGAATATCAACCCGTTGTCCATCGACTACGCCTGTCGGCCTCGCCTTAGGTCCCGACTAACCCAGGGCAGATTAGCTTAACCCTGGAACCCTTGATCATTCGGCGGACGGGTTTCTCACCCGTCATTCGCTACTCATGCCTGCATTCTCACTCGTGTGGCCTCCACCGCTGGTTTACACCGCGACTTCACCGTCCACACGACGCTCCCCTACCCATCCAAACACCCAATCGAAACCAGGTTAATATTTGAATGACGCAACTTCGGCGGTGTGCTTGAGCCCCGCTACATTATCGGCGCGGAATCACTTGACCAGTGAGCTATTACGCACTCTTTCAAGGGTGGCTGCTTCTAAGCCAACCTCCTGGTTGTCACAGCAACTCCACATCCTTTTCCACTTAGCACACGCTTAGGGGCCTTAGTTGGCGTTCTGGGCTGTTTCCCTCTCGACTATGAAGCTTATCCCCCACAGTCTCACTGCTGCGCTCTCACTTGCCGGCATTCGGAGTTTGGCTAAGGTCAGTAACCTTGTAGGGCCCATCGCCTATCCAGTAGCTCTACCTCCAGCAAGAAACACGCAACGCTGCACCTAAATGCATTTCGGGGAGAACCAGCTATCACGAAGTTTGATTGGCCTTTCACCCCTACCCACAGCTCATCCCCTCCATTTTCAACTGAAGTGGGTTCGGTCCTCCACACGCTCTTACACGCGCTTCAACCTGGCCATGGGTAGATCACTTCGCTTCGGGTCTAGATCACGCCACTCAAACGCCCTATTCAGACTCGCTTTCGCTACGGCTTCCCCACACGGGTTAACCTCGCGACGTAACACTAACTCGCAGGCTCATTCTTCAAAAGGCACGCCATCACCAGGGAACAAGTCCCCAGCTCTAACGGATTGTAAGCGCACGGTTTCAGGTACTATTTCACTCCCCTCCCGGGGTACTTTTCACCATTCCCTCACGGTACTGATTCACTATCGGTCATCAAGTAGTATTCAGGCTTACCAGGTGGTCCTGGCAGATTCACACAAGGTTTCACGGGCCCCGTGCTACTCGGGTATCAACACTAGAACGGCAGACACGCATTACACCTACGGGACTATCACCCTCTATGGTCCGGCATTCCAACCGATTCACCTATACGCCTGCACCTCATCCCACCAGCAAGATAGCGCTGGTACATGCCGACCCCACAACCCCGGTGATGCAACGCCTATCCGCTATCACACACCAACCGGTTTAGCCCCATCCGCGTTCGCTCGCCACTACTAACGGAATCACTGTTGTTTTCTCTTCCTGCGGGTACTGAGATGTTTCACTTCCCCGCGTTCCCTCCACACAGCCTATACATTCAGCTGCAGGTCACACCACATAACATGGTGCGGGGTTCCCCCATTCGGAAATCCTGGTCTCAACGTCCGGTTATCGACTCCACCAGGCTTATCGCAGATTCCCACGTCCTTCATCGGCTCTTGATGCCAAGGCATCCACCGTGCGCCCTTAAAAACTTCAACACAACATCAAAGTCAAAAGATATGAGCAATAAAACAATCTAACAAAATCACGCAGACAAGACTCCAACACCAGGCAATCCAAGGAAAAGGACTACCCAGCTCATCTCATCTGCAAGATGCTCGCGTTCACTATACAGTTCCCAAACAACAACCCCGCACCCCCGCAACAACACCCCAAAACCAACACCAACCAAAGGCCAGCATCAATCCAACAGGACATCCTTGCAGCAAACACAGGACAAACACCGAAACACCAAGAACCCCTCACCCAAGCGAACACCACCAGGACCCTCCCCACAGGAAGAACCCCAGCAACCATTCACCAGGAAAGGAGGCTTGTTGCCTCAAAACCCAACAGCATGCCAAACCATACAAACCACGCAACACCCACACACCGCATTCCAGCACCGCAAGAAGAAAACCCCCTGCAATGCGTACTAGCAGATGCCCAAGCACCACGCGGCCACAGCCAATACCCCGCACCAGCATCAGCCAGCACGTTTTCCGGTATTGAGTCCATTGATATTCCACCCATGAGCAACCCACCCGGACAACACTCGTGTCCAGCATGGGCAACCAATAATGGTTAGCTCCTTAGAAAGGAGGTGATCCAGCCGCACCTTCCGGTACGGCTACCTTGTTACGACTTAGTCCCAATCGCCAGTCCCACCTTCGACGACTCCCCCCACACAAGGTGGTTAGGCCATCGGCTTCGGGTGTTACCAACTTTCGTGACTTGACGGGCGGTGTGTACAAGGCCCGGGAACGTATTCACCGCAGCGTTGCTGATCTGCGATTACTAGCGACTCCGACTTCATGGGGTCGAGTTGCAGACCCCAATCCGAACTGAGACCGGCTTTTAGGGATTAGCTCCACCTCACAGTATCGCAACCCATTGTACCGGCCATTGTAGCATGCGTGAAGCCCAAGACATAAGGGGCATGATGATTTGACGTCATCCCCACCTTCCTCCGAGTTGACCCCGGCAGTCTCCCATGAGTCCCCACCTTTACGTGCTGGCAACATGGAACGAGGGTTGCGCTCGTTGCGGGACTTAACCCAACATCTCACGACACGAGCTGACGACAACCATGCACCACCTGTGAACCAGCCCCGAAGGGAAACCCCATCTCTGAGGCGGTCTGGCACATGTCAAGCCTTGGTAAGGTTCTTCGCGTTGCATCGAATTAATCCGCATGCTCCGCCGCTTGTGCGGGCCCCCGTCAATTCCTTTGAGTTTTAGCCTTGCGGCCGTACTCCCCAGGCGGGGCACTTAATGCGTTAGCTACGGCGCGGAAAACGTGGAATGTCCCCCACACCTAGTGCCCAACGTTTACGGCATGGACTACCAGGGTATCTAATCCTGTTCGCTCCCCATGCTTTCGCTCCTCAGCGTCAGTAAATGCCCAGAGACCTGCCTTCGCCATCGGTGTTCCTCCTGATATCTGCGCATTTCACCGCTACACCAGGAATTCCAGTCTCCCCTACATCACTCTAGTCTGCCCGTACCCACCGCAGATCCGAGGTTGAGCCTCGGACTTTCACGGCAGACGCGACAAACCGCCTACGAGCTCTTTACGCCCAATAAATCCGGATAACGCTTGCGCCCTACGTATTACCGCGGCTGCTGGCACGTAGTTAGCCGGCGCTTCTTCTGCAGGTACCGTCACTTTCGCTTCTTCCCTACTGAAAGAGGTTTACAACCCGAAGGCCGTCATCCCTCACGCGGCGTCGCTGCATCAGGCTTTCGCCCATTGTGCAATATTCCCCACTGCTGCCTCCCGTAGGAGTCTGGGCCGTGTCTCAGTCCCAGTGTGGCCGGTCACCCTCTCAGGCCGGCTACCCGTCGTCGCCATGGTGAGCCATTACCTCACCAACAAGCTGATAGGCCGCGAGTCCATCCCCCACCGATAAATCTTTCCACCAACAACCATGCGGTCAAAGGTAATATCCGGTATTAGACCCAGTTTCCCGGGCTTATCCCAGAGTCGGGGGCAGGTTACTCACGTGTTACTCACCCGTTCGCCACTAATCCACCCAGCAAGCTGGGCTTCATCGTTCGACTTGCATGTGTTAAGCACGCCGCCAGCGTTCATCCTGAGCCAGGATCAAACTCTCCATAAAAAAATAAAAAGCCACCGGCAACCCCTTGGAAAATAAGGGCGAAGCCAATGAAGTCCTGGCGAATAATAAAACACTCAAGAACACTGCACGGGGGTGCAATGCCTCAAGCAAATGTTATGTATTCACCAAATAAAAATATTCGGTATCAACAAACTTGGCACACTATTGAGTTCTCAAACAACAAACACTCTCGACACCACAACCACCAATCCTTCGATGACTGCTTCGCTCCGGAGCAACTTTTCCAACTTACCAGACTTCCTGATCCGATCAAAATCGGCGGAAAACCTTCAGTGAAAAGTGATTGGCTGCCGGGTAAACAAACGGTAGATTCCGTGTTGTTTCCGTTCCGGCAACAGATAAAAACTATACACAGGTTCTTGGGCACTTACAAATCGAGGGGCCGCGTTCTAGGTCACATGCATCTCGCTGTTCTAGTCTGGGCTCATGAGCGACCTGCAAAGACTCCTTGGATACCGTGAACCCATCTTCAATGCATCTATGGCTGGCGCGGCTGGCGGCGCCTTGGCTGCAGCTGTTTCCCACGCGGGAGGTGTAGGGATGATCGGTTCGCCTGCAACTCCCACAGCTGACTGGATCGAACAGCAAACGCAATTCGTTGAATCCCTGAGTACTCCATGGGGCGTCGGCTTCATGGCCTGGGCGCTGGAAACGGATCTCTCCCCGCTAGAGGCCTTCTTGGAGTTCGGGCCCTCGTTGGTGACCTTGAGCTTCGGCGATGTCACCCGGGCCGCGGCGGTAGCCCATGAGGCTGGAGTTCTGACCGCCATGCAGGTAGGCAATGCGGCAGATCTGGAACGCGCGATGGCTGATGACATCGACATCATCATTGCCCGTGGCGCAGAAGGTGGCGGACATGGCCGCAATGAAGCCGGAACTCTGCCGCTGCTGCAGCTGGCAACCGCCCAGCACCAGAAGCCTGTGGTGGCGGCCGGAGGCATCGGCACTGCGCGAGGTATCGCCGCGGTGCTGTCAGCTGGCGCGGAAGCTGCCTGGATCGGGACCCGTTTCCTCTCGGCAGCAGAGTCCAGCGGGCACGGGAACATGAAGAGCGCAGCACGCAATGCGGGCCTGGATGACACTATCTATACCCGCGCCTTCGATCTCGCCCAGCAATTGCCATGGGCGCCCGAGTTCGGCGGACGGGCGCTGCGCAATGAGTTCAGCGACAAGCACGCGGATCTTTCCAGCTGGGAGCCGAACGATGCGCTGCGCGAGCAGATGGATCAGGCCCGCTCCGAAGCGCTGACGGACATAGCCCCGGTCTATGCCGGTGAGGCAGTGCAGTTCGTTGGCGCCGAGCAGCCCGCCGCCGAAATCATGCAGGAGCTGTGCGGCTTCCGCCAGGTCCTCGGGCAGGCTGCTCGACGCTTTGCCTAGATCGGCTGGTTGTCGATCAGACGGACGTTGCCCACCTTCGCCGCGACAAGGATCAAGCCCTCGCCGGTGAAGGGGGTGTCCTGGCAGTTGAATGCCAGTTCCTGCAGGGTATCCGGGTCAACGACGGCGAAGTAGTCCAGCTCCACCAGCGGGGCCATCTGGTACATGCCGATGGCATCCTCGATGTACAGCGGTTCATTGCGTGCCGCACGGTCGGCAACCAGCTGGATCGAACGGTGCAGCACCAAGGCTGCTTCCTTCTCTTCCTCGTTGAGCAATGCATTGCGGCTGGAAAGCGCCAGGCCTTTCGGGCTGCGCACGATCGGCACCGCACGCAGTTCTACCGGATAGTCCAGGTCGGCAACCATGCGGCGGATCAGCATCAGCTGCTGGGCATCCTTCTGGCCGAAGTAGGCGCGGTATTCGCCCCGACGCGGGTCGGCCAAGTGCAGCAGCTTGGCGACTACGGCCAGCATGCCATCGAAGTGGCCTGGACGCGAGGCGCCTTCATACATTTCGCCCAGCGCGCCGGAGCTCAACTTCACCAGCGGAAGGCCGGCATGGTAGATCTCGGAAGCGTCCGGGGCAAAGACAAGATCGACGCCGGCGGCCGCGGCCAGCTGCACATCAGCGTCGAGCTGGCGCGGATAGTTGGCGTAGTCGCTGGCATCGTTGAACTGCAGCTCATTGACGAATACGGAGATGACTACCAGTTCGTTTTCTGCGCGGGCGGCCTTGAACAGCGAAGCATGTCCGCGGTGCAGGGCTCCCATAGTGGGCACGAAGCCCAGCGATCCCGGGTTAGCTGCGGCAATAGCAGCCTTCAGCTCGGCACGGGTCTTTACAATCTTCGGGGTTTTCACGCTTCTATTCTAGAACTCGCAGAAGCTCTTCCAGCGTGCCTTGGGAGATCAGTCCGCGTTCTGCGGCGCGCAGCGCGGTAGCGCGCGAGAGGCTCCGATAGGAATTGTTGGTTTCCGCCGGGGCGTCGGCCAGCGCCTGCAGGTGCGCGGTGACCGTTCCGCTATCGCCTCGTGCTACCGGGCCGGTCAGTGCGCCCGCGCCGGAACGCAGGGCATTATCCAGGCTCGCGTACATCAGGGCGCGCAGGGTATTGGATGGTTCTTCCACGCCGATCCGGCGCAGGATGTCCGCCGATTGCGCCGTGATGGTGTTCAGGTGGTTTGCCGCATGGGCCAGGGCCGCGTGGTAGCTGGCACGATGCTGCTCGGCGATCACCACCGGCTCCCCGCGCATTTCCACCACCAGCGCCTGGGCTACCGGGAGGATGGCCTCGTCCGCGGTGACCGCGAAGACGCAGTCGGTCAGGCGCTGGAGGTCCATGCTCATGCCGGTGAAGGTCATGGCCGGGTGGATTGCCAGTCCAAAGGCGCCAGCATCCAAGGCCGGTTGCAGGATCGAGGTGCCGTACCGCCCGGCGGTGTGCGCGATCAACTGCCCGGCGGCGATATGGCCGCCCGTTGCCAGTCCGGACACCAGTTCGCCGAGCACGTCGTCGGGTACCGCAAAGAGCACCAGTTCGCTGCGGCGCAGGATTTCTGCTGGGTCCAGCAGTTCCACGCCGGGCAGCAAGGCGTCGGCGCGATCGCGCGAATCCTCCGAGACGGCGTGGATTCCGGTGATCCGGTGTCCGCTGGCTGCCAGCGCCGCACCAAGCACGGTGCCTACCTTGCCGGCGGAGATGATGCCGATTCCCAAGCGTGGTGCGTCCACTTCTACCTTTCAACCAGGCGCCGGGTTTGCGCCCGAATAAATTCTGCTGCGGTGTCCGCATCAATTTGATGCAGGTATCCGATGATGTTTCCGCCGGCACAGTGCAAGCGGACACCGGCCAGTTTACGTCCTTGCTCCCATGGTCCCTGGCCCCAGCTCATGCCCTGCACCCGGTTATGCGGCACGAAGCTGGCCTGCCGGGCCAGCCAGCCATACCGGGAAATCACCGTGGTGCCGGTGGCCAGGAACGCCTGGTGCTTCCATGCCCCGGGCGATAGCGGCTTGGCGCGTTCCGGGGAGCCGGTGAAACCGTGTTCGCATCCGGTGCTCACCGCGGTGGCCAGCACCTCGCGCTGGTTGGCGACGCCAAGATCCGGCAGCAGGATCCCCATGATCCGGGCGACCGACTCGAAGTCGCCCACCGGGAGCACTTGCAGGTTATCCGCGTCATCGCTCTTGGTGCCCAGCACGTTGACTTCCACCTTGTACCAGCCCAGCATCCGCCAGAAGAAGGGTGCCGTCACCGAAATGGCCTGGACGCGGCCGGCAGGAATGGAGTGCTGGCGGGTGTCAGCCAGCCCGTAGCTGATGCGCATGCCGGTGTCCGAGGCGCTGGCGGTGAAGTTCCAGCCCTGGTTCAGCTGCTTGTAGTAGAAGCTGCCGAAGGCCAAGGCCGCGGGGACCAGGGCCGCGATGATTCCGTCGACCCCGGCAAGCCAAAGCACCAGCATCGCCAGGCATGCGAGCACCCCGAACATCACCGGCAATTGCAGGAACATGGAGCCAATCAGGCGCCCAATGGGCACGTTGGCCATCAGCGGCAATGCGTCCGCGGCGGCCTGCGGCTGGGCTGCCGCGCGATCCGCCGCGTCGTGGGAGCCGCTTTCTTGGGCAGCGGCAGGTTCTTCGCCGCGGGCCCGCTCCAGGATGACCACGCGCAGCGCGTGGGCATCGGCCTTGCGCAGGAAGGAAAGGCGCAGCACCGACTCGGAGGAATCGGCCACGTCAAAGCGCAGTTCGGCGAGGCCCAGCAGCCGGGCTACCAGTGGCTGGGCAATGTCTATGCCTTGCACCTTGTCGATGCGCGCCTGCTTCTGGCTGCGGAATAGCATCCCGGAATTCACGTACACGTGGGTGCTGGTGAGCTTGTAGCGGGTGAAGTACCAGGAAAGGAAGTAGAAGATGAGCACCACGGCCAGTGCGATGCCGGCGCCCGCGACGGTCCACATCAGCCTGGTGCCGGAGAAGCGCTCCGCCCAGGACAGGTCGTCGGTGTTCTGCCAGTAGATGTAGCCCAGGCCGATGATGGCCAGCCAGCCGTGGACGAACGGGCTGGCTGGATGCACCCGCTGCCATGGCTCGGCACTGTCTCCGGTGGCCAGTTCTTCGGCCTGGCTCATAGCATTTTCTCTTCGCCGGCGGCCACGAGCCGTTCGCGCAGGGCCTGCCCTTCGCCCTCGGGCAACCCGTAGACGTGCGCGGTGGCAGCGCTGCCGGCGGTGTTCAGCGTCAGCTGGCATAACCCATAGCGGCGCTCCAGCGGCCCGCTGTTGACCTCGACGTATTGCATGCGGCCGTAGGGAATGACCACCTGCTTGCGCCACATCACCCCGGAGCGGACGATGAAGTCTTCTTCGCGTTCGAGATAGCCCAGTGCGGCGACCTGGCGGCGGATGATGCGCAATGCCGGCAACGCGATCGCCAGCACCAGCAGGACCGGGGAAAGCACCAGCCACAGCGGGATGCCGACGCCGGTGACTGCCAGCACGGCAGGGACCAGGGCCGCCAGCAGGAACAGGCCCCAGGTGATCGCCCAGGTGGTGAACTTGACCTTGGCGTAGTCCCGGTGGGCTGGGGTGAAGTTATTCGGTGACCACGGAGTCGCTGTTGCCATCGGTATCCTCTGGAGGTAGTTTGCACAGTTGCTGAACAATATACCCAATAATCACCATGAGGACACCAGCACCAGTCAGCACCAGGCCGCGAGTCAGGGTGGGGGTGATCCCCGTGGCCGCCCAGAGGGTGATGATGGCCGGAACATGCCAACCGGCAATCACCGCACCGGCATACGCCGAGGCCTGGGCCAGAACCAGGGTACGAGCTGCGGCGATCGGCTCGAAGTCCGATTTGCCCAAGGTGGAGCGCTTCACGCGGATCCCCAGGAACAGGATCACCGCGCAGACTGCGCCCAGCGAGTACAGGGCGGAGTAGTCCAGCACCGGCGCGTACCTGCCTGCCGCGGTGAGCAGGCGCAACGCGATCCAGCCGGCCACGGCCCCGAGCCCGGCACACCAGAGCAGCCAGCGCAGCTTCAGCTTGGCCATAGCCGGATGATGTCCTTCGTATCGGCAGCTTCGGCGGCCAAACGGGAAACCAGTTGCCCGTTCAGCACCGCGTCCGGATCCATCCAGCTCCACGGGGCCAACACGAAGCCGCGGATCGCGGCGCGCGGATGAGGCAGGGTCAGCCGCTCATCATCCAGGTTCAGCTGGTCGTAGGCGATCAGGTCCAGATCCAGCGTGCGCGCTTCCCAGCGCACCTCGCGGGTGCGGTGGTGCTTGGCTTCTATCCACTGGCACAGATCCAGCAGCTCATGCGGGGCCAGCCGGGTACGCACCTGGACGACCTGGTTGGTGTAATCGGGCTGTTCCGGCGGACCGCCGACCGGCTTGGTGATGGCCAGCGGGGAAACCTTGAGCAGCTCGAGTTCTGCGCCGAGGTCCTGCACCGCGGCGGCCAGGGTAGCCTGCGGATCACCCAGGTTGGCGCCCAACGCGATGATCGCGGTGTGCTGCTTCTGGTGCCGCGTCAGCGAAATGGTGACATCGGTGAACGGTACCGGGATTGGAGCCTGCGGCTTGTGCACCACCACGTCGATGGTGGACACGCCCGGGTAGGCGGCGAGGATCGCCTCGGCGATTTCGCTGCCCAGCTTCTCGATCAGGTCCCACGGGCCGGCCTGGATCTGCTGGACTACCAGCTCGCTGACTTCGCCGTAGTGCACCGTGTCAAGAACATTGTCGCTGGCTGCCGCACGTGAGATATCCACGTGCAGCACCACGTCAATGATGAATTCCTGGCCGTCGCGCTTCTCATGGTCGAAAACGCCATGGTAGCCGGTGGCCGAAATTCCGTAGATGCTAATGCGATCCATAGGCCTGCACGACTTCAATGGCGTCGCGGTTGCCGGTGACATCGTGCACGCGCACTGCCCAGACCTTGTCGCGGGCGCCCAGCACGGTGGTCGCGGCGGTCGCGGAATCGCGTTCCATCGGCGCGCGGCTCTTGGAGCCTTCGGCCAGCAGTTCGCCCAGGAAGCGCTTGCGGCTGGTGCCGATCAGCACCCGGTGGCCCAGCTCCTCGATGGCAGGGACGTTGGCCAGCAGCGCCCAGTTGTGCTGCGCATCCTTGGCGAAGCCCAGTCCCGGATCGATGATGATCTGCTCCGGGGCCACGCCCTTGGCGACGAATTCATCGCGCAGCATGCGCAATTCGCCGATGACCTCGGTGACCACGTCCTGGTAGTTGGCCTCGGAGACCATGTCCTGCGCGGTGCCGCGGCGGTGCATCAATACGTAGGGGACGCCGGTTTCCGCGATCAGCTCCGGCATGCCCGGCTCATAGGTCAGGCCGGAAACGTCGTTGATGAGGTGCGCGCCGGCGGCGATGGCCGCGCGGGCGGTGGAGACATGCATGGTGTCCACGGAGATCACCGCGCCGGCCTTCACCAGGGCTTCGATGACCGGGATGATGCGCTCGCGCTCCAGGGCAGGATCCACGTTCGTGGCGCCCGGGCGGGTGGATTCGCCGCCCACGTCGATGATGTCGGCACCCGAGTACAGCAGCTTCAGGCCCTGGTCGATCGCGGCATCGGCGGACAGGTACTTCCCGCCATCCGAGAAGGAGTCCTCGGTGACGTTCAGGATGCCCATGACCAGGGTGCGGCCGGTTGGCAGGTCGGCCATGGTCTTCTTGCTGGACTTGCGGATCACCGGCAATGGGCTGGTGTTCGGGCCGGTGCCCGGGATCGCTCCAAGCGACATGGGGGTTCCTACTTTCCGAGGATCAGGCTCATGGCTTCGGCACGGGTGGCGGTTTCCCGCAGCTGCCCGCGCACCGCACTGGTCACGGTCTTCGCGCCGGGCTTCTGCACCCCGCGCATGGACATGCACATGTGCTCGCATTCAACGACGACGATCGCACCGGAGGGGTTCAGGTGCTCCACCAGGGCATCGACGATCTGGGTGGTCAGGCGCTCCTGGACCTGCGGGCGGCGGGCGTACACCTCGACCAGCCGGGCCAGCTTGGACAGGCCGGTGACCTTGCCGCCCTTGCCCGGGATGTAGCCGATATGCGCCGAACCGTAGAAGGGCACCAGGTGGTGCTCGCAGGTCGAGTAGAACGGGATGTCCTTGACCAGCACCATCTCATCGTGCTCGATGTCGAAGGTGGTGGACAAGTGGTCTGCCGCTTTCTGGTGCAAGCCGGCGAAGAACTCCGCATAGGCCTTGGCCACCCGCTTCGGGGTGTCTACCAGGCCGTCGCGGTCGGGATCCTCGCCAATGGCTTCCAGGATCTCGCGCACGGCTGCCGCGATCCGCGGCTGATCAATCTCTTGTAGTTCACTCACGCTTCGATCCTAGTCGGTCGAGGAAGCTGCGCGCTCCTTGGGGCTTAATATCGGGCCCTCTTGGTGCACCGGACGGGCCTCGTTGCTCAGCCAGACTTCGCGCTTGTCGCGCTTCACCAGGTCGGAGAAGATCTCGGCGATCTCCTTCTGGTTCAGCGTCTCGCGCTCCAGCAGCGCCAGGGCCAGGCGGTCGAGCACATGGCGGTTGGCCATCAGCGCCTGGTAGGCGTCGTTGTGCGCCTGCTCGATCAGCTCGCGCACTTCCTGGTCCACCAGGTGGGCCATTTCGTCGGAGAAGTCGCGGGAGGCGGTGCCCATGCCCTGCTCGGCAGCCGAGCCGGCCAGGCGCACGGCGCCCACCTTCTCGCTCATGCCGTATTCGGTGACCATCTTGCGCGCGGTGGCGGTGGCCTTCTCGATGTCGTTCGACGCACCGGTGGACGGATCGTGGAAGACGATCTCCTCGGCGACGCGCCCGCCCATGGCGTAGGCCATCTGGTCCAGCAGCTCGTTGCGGGTGACCGAGTACTTGTCGGATTCGGGAACCACCATGGTGTAGCCCAGCGCGCGGCCGCGCGGCAGGATGGTGATCTTGGTGACCGGTGCGGTCTGGTTCATGGCCGCGGCCACCAGCGCGTGGCCGCCCTCGTGGTAGGCGGTGACCTTGCGCTCGTGCTCGTCCATCAGGCGGGTGCGCTTCTGCGGGCCGGCCATGACGCGGTCGATGGCCTCGTCCAGGGCGCGGTCGTCGATCAGGTTCGCGTTGGAGCGGGCGGTGAGCAGCGCGGCCTCGTTGAGCACGTTGGCCAAGTCGGCGCCGGTGTAGCCCGGGGTCTTCTTCGCGACGGCGTTCAGGTCCACGGTGGCATCCATCGGCTTGCCCTTCACGTGCACGGCCAGGATCTGCTCGCGGCCCTTCAGATCCGGTGCCTCCACCGGGATCTGGCGGTCGAAGCGGCCCGGGCGCAGCAGCGCCGGGTCCAGCACGTCGGGGCGGTTGGTCGCGGCAATCAGGATGACGTTGGTGGTGGCGTCGAAGCCGTCCATCTCTACCAGCAGCTGGTTCAGGGTCTGCTCGCGCTCATCGTTGCCGCCGCCGATGCCGGCGCCGCGATGGCGGCCGACGGCGTCGATTTCGTCAACGAAGATGATCGCCGGGGAGTTGGTCTTTGCCTGCTCGAACAAGTCGCGCACGCGCGAGGCGCCCACGCCGACGAACATCTCCACGAAGTCCGAACCGGAGATCGAGTAGAACGGTACCGCCGCCTCGCCGGCTACGGCCTTGGCCAGCAGGGTCTTGCCGGTGCCCGGAGGGCCGTAGAGCAGCACGCCCTTGGGGATCTTCGCGCCCAGGGCCTGGAATTTGGCTGGTTCCTGCAGGAATTCCTTGATTTCGTGGAGTTCCTCCACGGCCTCGTCGGCGCCGGCGACATCCTTGAAGGTCACCTGCGGCATGTCCTTGGTGATCAGCTTCGCCTTGGACTTGCCGAACTGCATGACCTTGGAGCCGCCGCCTTGGGAGCGGGCGAGGATGAACCAGAAGATGCCGGCGATCAGCAGGAACGGGATGATGATCCCGAGCATCGACAGCAGCCAGTTGCTTTCCACCGGCTGGTCGGTGAACTTGCCCAGGTTGGCCTTGTTGATCTCATCGACCACCAGTTCGGCACGGGCGGTGGAGTAGTAGAAGCTCACCGAGGTGCCCTTGTCCACGCCATCGACCTTCAGCGAGTCGCGCAGCTTCAGATCCACGCGCTGGTCGCCGTCGAACATCTTCGCTTCGGTGACATTGCCGCTGGTGAGCTGGTGCAGGCCTACGGAAGTGTCCACCTTGGCCGAGTTATTGCCGAAGACCATCGGCAGGAACAACACCACGGCGACAACGCCGACCAGGACCCAAATGATCCAGCTGTTAAAAAGCTTCTTCGTTTTCATTGATCCGACAGGCCCCGCGCCTGGCGCATCCCCCTCACGCACTGCTCTGGCGTCCGGGTCACGCCACCTTCGATATTTCTCAACGCCCCATTGGCGAGAAAAGTTCCCTACTGGTAAATATGCGGGGCCAAGGTGCCCACGCAATCAAGGTTGCGGTACTTTTCCGCGAAGTCCAGGCCGTAGCCCACCACGAATTCGTTCGGGATGTCCATGCCGACGTACTTGACGTCGATTTCCACCTTGGCTGCCTCCGGCTTGCGCAGCAGGGTGCAGATTTCCACCGAAGCCGGGCCGCGGGATTCCAGGTTGGACTTCAGCCAGGACAAGGTCAGGCCGGAATCGATGATGTCCTCGACGATCAGCACGTGCTTGCCCATGAGGTCGGAATCCAGGTCCTTGAGGATGCGCACCACACCGGAGGACTGGGTACCCGAACCGTAGGAGGACACTGCCATCCAGTCCATGGTCAGGTGGGAGTTCAGTGCGCGAACCAGGTCAGCCATGATCATCACGGCGCCCTTGAGCACACCTACCACGAGGATGTCGCGGCCTTCGTAATCCTTGTCGATCTGCGCGGCAAGTTCTTCCACGCGGGCCTGGATTTCTTCCTTGGTGTACAGAACGTGCGCAAGATCGGCTTTGACTGCATTGGAATCCACGAGAATTCTCCTGATTCTAGAGGTGTGGTACTTACCTAGAGTGCCACATTTAGCGGAAGGTTGTTTAGCCGGTTGTGGTGAAAACGATCACCGATTGCCGCCGGAAGGCGCTGATCCTGCCATCCAGCTGCACAGGACCTGCTGATTTGGACTTGGGGACGCCGAGCCCGGCCAGCGCGCACAGCGCCGCCGTTCGCTCATGGCCCACATTCCTGGCCCCGGCTTCCATGGCGGCCAGGCGTAATACTCGCGAGCTGATGGCCACCGGAAGCTTGGCCAGGTCCGGGATCGCCAACCCGTGCTCGTCCTTGGCCGCCCGGGCCCATTCATCGAGGGCCTGGGCGTCGACGGCGGCCAGGCTGGCGGTGCGCGCCAGTGCTTCGGGAACATGCTCGCCTAGTTCCTCGCGCAAGAAGGGCAGGATCCTATGGCGGATGAGGTTGCGCTTGTACCCGGTGTCCGCGTTGCTCGGATCTTCCCAGTAGCCAAGCCCCGCCTGCCGGCAGATTTCCTCGGTTTGCGCCCGGGACAGTTCCAGCAGGGGGCGCCGGTAGGGTCCGCGCCGGGCAGGGATGCCGGCCAGCGAGCGGGTTCCCGATCCGCGCAGCAGCCCCAGCAGCACCTGCTCAGCCTGGTCGTCGCGGGTGTGGGCGAGCATCAGTGCCTGCGCGTTGAACTGCTGCAGGGCTGCTTCAAAGGCCTGGTACCTGGCCGTGCGGGCCGAAGCCTCGTCATCCGAGGTCTCGACCTGGACCACCGCCACCGGGTCCAATCCCAGCTCGCGGCATTGCCCGGCGGCGCGTTCGGCCGCCTGGGCGCTGCCGGGCTGCAGGCCGTGATCGACGACCACGGCGCCGAAGGCAGCGGGCAGCGTCGCCGCGGCAATGGCCAGGGCTAGCGAGTCGGCACCTCCGGAAACCCCGATCAGGTTCAGCCCGGGCGCGCTGCTGGCACTGATGGCGGCGCGGGCAAGGTGAAGGGCGCGGCTCATCGGGTGCGGGCCAGCCAGCGTTCCGGATGGTCGAGTTCCCCGGCGCTCGGGAACATCTCGCGGGCGGTGAAGATTTCGTTGAAGCCCTCGTACCCGATCGCGTCGACGATATGCCGCACGAATTTTGCCCCGCGCTTGTACTGCAGCGCCTTGGCATCCAATCCCAGCAGCTTGCCCAGCAGGATCGCCAGGGCCGAACGGTTCTCGCCACGAGCTTCGAAGCGGCGGCGGATGGTCTTGATGCTGCGGATCGAGGTGACATCGTTCATCACGACCATGGCGTGGCCTTCGAGCACCGACATGATGCTGGTCAGTTCGCTGACCTCGGACTTCATGGATTTAAGGCGTTCACCCAGTTCGCCCATGGAGTGGGTGGTGCCGGCCAGCGGCTCGAAGGCCTCGGCCAGGGTCTGCTTCATGACCCCGGGGATCCAGGCAGCGTGCTCGAATTGCAGTCGGTGGGTCTGCTCGTGGGTGGCGATCCACAGGTAGAAGTCGCGGGCGTTCACATTCAGCTCGCCGCGGATCTGGGTGATGGTCGGGGCGTTGAGCAGCAGGCGCGGGCCGACGAACGGGTCGAACTGGCCCAGCACCCGGGTGCCCAGCACCGAGAGCACCGCGCCAAGTTCTGCGCCGGCAATCAAGGGGACCACCCCGGGGACGTCCTGGCGCGCTGCCGGGAGCAGGGCCGCGAAATTCTGGCTGACGGCCTTGGCCCAGCCGGACCGGTCCACCACCAGGGTCTGCGAGGGCGCGGAAGCAGCCAGCTTGGAAACCTTCTCAGCCTCCACCAGGCCTTCGCCGGCGGCGATGCGCAGCTCCTCGATGATCCGCGCGGCATCCTGGGCCTGGATCCCCGGCCCGGCGGGCATCAGGGTTTTCGCGGCCTTGGCCGCCAGCTTCCAATCGACGAACTGGTTCATTTGCTGCTCCTGCGGCGTTCAGCTCCGGCAGCCACAGCCACGGATGGCGGTGACAGCGGAGTCAATGGTTGGCTTGTGGGGTGCGAGTGTTCCGTTGGGCTGATCGGCATAGATCGAGAAGGCGAGCAGGCGCCCGTCTTCGGTCATGGTCATGCCGGTCAGCGTGGCCACGCCGGTGAGCGAGCCGGTCTTGGCGCGGACCAGGCCAAGTGTTCCGGCACCGCCCAGGCGGTTCATCAAGGTGCCGTTGTAGCCGGCGACCGGCAGCGAGTAGACGACCTCGCGCAGTTCCGGCTTCTTGCTGGTGGCGGCCGAGCGCAGGACCGCGGTCAGCGCCGCGGGCGAAATCCGGTTCCTGGCAGCCAGGCCGCTGGTGTCCACGAGCGTGTGGCCAGCGGCCCCATGGGCCTGGGCCACAGCAGCGACGGCGGCGCCCGCTTGTTCCCCGGGCATCTGGCGGTCCAGCGCCACCAGGCGGCCCATGGATTCGGCAATGTAGTTATCCGAAACCAGCAGCATGTGCTTGATGACATCGCGCAGCGGTGCGGACTTCACTTCGGTGATCTGCTCGCCCCCCGCATAGGGGCCGCGGCCACCCTCATCCACCTTGACCTGCTCGCCCAGGGCTTGGGCGAAGACCTTGCGGACCTGCTCGGCCGGGTCGGATTGGTAGGCGGTGCTGGTGCTTTCCCCGGCACGCCCGGCGTAGTGCGCAATCGGGTAGACCTGGCCAATGTTATTGGAGGTGAACAGCGACTTGTCCCAGGCGGGGTTGCTGTGCGCATCGCCGAACAGCGAGTCGTCCAGCCACAGCTTGACCTCGCTGATGCCGCGCTTTTCAAGTTCTTCGGCGGTCTGCTTGGCCAGGGTTGCCAGTCCTGCATAGCCCTTGGGGTGCGCCGGGTCCGATTCCCCGTCGCCCAGCAGCACATCTCCCCCGCCGCGCAGGATCAGCGTGCCGCCATCGAGCAGCACGCTGGTGGACAGCTGGGTGTCGCCGCCGAGGGCATCGAGGGCTGCGATGGCGGTGACTACCTTCAGGCTGGAGGCCGGGGTGCCATTTATTTCGGAGTTCCTGTCATACAGGACAGTGCCCGTGGCCACGTCGACCACCTGGGCGTTGAAGGACGTCCGGTCGGGCTTGTCCCCCAGGATGCCATCCAGCTTCGCGGCGAGGATCCCGGGGTCCGGTTGCGCGGCGTTGGGGTCCAGGTCCCGCACGGCGACTGGGGATTTATCGGCCAGCTGCGCACTGGCCGGAGTGTAGGAAGCCTCGGGCTCTCCGGTGAAGAATCGCGGGGCCAGCAGCATCGCGGCAATCACTGCAACCATGGCAACAATCGCCACCCCCAGCGTAATAGCGCGTCGGGCGGCAGTGTTCATATGGTTACATTCCTCTCGCAGTTTTATCCATCAGGCGCAATGGGGCGATACCCTTATTAGCGGATATCCCTAAGACTAGTTTAGGAGTGTGCTTTTCATGAGCCACGACGTGACCATCGAGATCCCTACCGGATCGCGCGTCAAGTACGAGATCGACCACGAGACCCACCGCCTGCGCCTGGATCGCGTGCTGTTCACCTCGATGCAGTACCCAACCCACTACGGCTACTTCGACGATACTCTGGGCGAAGATGGCGATCCATTGGACGCCATGGTCTTCATCCCTGGTGTTGACCTGATCCCAGGTGTTGTTGTCGAAGCACGCCCAATTGGCGTATTCAACATGACCGACGATGGCGGTGGCGATGCCAAGCTGCTGTGCGTTCCTGCCGACAAGCGCTTTGACCACATCAAGGAACTTGAAGACATCGACGAATGGCTGATCAAGGAGATCGAGCACTTCTTCACCCGCTACAAGGACCTGGAACCAGGCAAGTGGGTCAAGGCCGAGGGCTGGGAAGGCCGCGAGGCTGCCGAAGCCGAGCTGGCTCGCTCCATCGAGCGTTTCAAGGCCTAGCCACTAGGCTCAAGCCGAACATGGCGGGGGG
>NZ_JBLVOC010000026.1:321224-354485 GCF_053543575.1 Glutamicibacter sp. AGC84 | reverse complement strand
CCCCCCGCCATTGCTTTTGCTTTCCGGTTCGCTGCCGGAAACCCGGACCTTCCCGGCGCTAGGCTTCAGGCAGCATTCCGCTGAGCACATCTTCCTGCGCGGAAACTTCCAGGGTCTGCACGTCCTTGAGTTTCCGCTCCACCGCACGGGTCCGGGTTCCGGCATCGCGCACCGTGTTCTGCGCCGTGGCCAGCTGCTTGCCCAGCTTGTCCCAGACATCTCCGTACTTGCGGAACTCTTCCTTGGCCGCCGAGAGCACCTGCCACACCTCGCTGCTGCGCTTCTCAATGGCCAGTGTCCGGAAACCCATTTGCAAGGAGTTCAGCAGGCTCATCAGGGTGGTCGGCCCCGTGACCAGCACCCGGTGCTCGGCCTGCAGCTTGCTGGCCAGCCCCGGGCTGCGCACAACCTCGGCGAACAACCCCTCGGTGGGCAGGTACATGATGGCGAAGTCGGTGCTGTACGGCGGGGCGATGTACTTGCTGGAGATCAGCTTGGCCTGCTCAAGGATCGCCCGGTCCAGCGCCTTGCCCGCAGCGGCGATGACGGCCTTGTCGCCGTGCTCCTGGGCATCGAGCAGGCGCTCGTAGTCCTCTTGCGGCAGCTTGGAGTCGATTGGCAGATAGATCGTTCCGGCCTCCCGCCCGGGCAGGATCACCGCGAACTCCACGACCTCGCGGCTGCCGGGCACGACCGCCACGTTCTGCTCGTACTGCTCTGCGGTGAGGATGTCTTCCAGCTGGCGCGAGAGCTGCACTTCGCCCCATGAACCACGGCTCTTGACGTTGGTGAGCACGCGTTTCAGCCCGCCAACATCATGGGCCAGGCTCTGCATTTCCCCCAACCCCTTCTGCACCATTTCCAGCCGCTTGCTGACCAGTTCGAAGGATTCGCCCAGCCGCTTCTCCAGGGTCCCCTGGAGCTTCTCGTCCACCGTCTCGCGCATCTTCTCGAGTTTGGCTTCATTGCCCGAGCGCAGTTTCTCCATTTCCTGCTGGAGCAACCCCTGGACCTGCAGATGGCGGTTCGCATTGGCTTCTGCCATCGCGGTCAGCTTGGCGTCGATCTCGGTACGCACTTCGCCCATGCCCTGGCGCAGTTCGGTGCGCTGGGTCCCCAGTTCTTGCCGGAGCTCCGCATTGGCAGCGCGCACCGAGTCCTGGATCTGGGCGCCATCAGAGCCGGATGTCCTGCGCACCAGCAGCAAGGCAATACATGCCGTTGCCAGAATATTCAGGATGACGAGTACAAAAACCGCGATTACCATGAGCACCTAACCAAGAACTGTCGAGCGGACCATTGCCTCAGTCCTATCAGCGGACACCGACAGTTTGGGTCCATAATGGGTCCATGCATATTTTGGTCACCGGTTTCGAGCCCTTCGGCAACGACGAATTCAATGCCAGCCAGGAAGCCGTTTCCAGCCTTCCCAGGCAGCTGGGCGAGCATCAGGTCCTCACCGCCATGCTTCCGGTGTCCTTCGCGGCCTCCGGCAAAGCACTCGAATCGCTCGTGGCGAAGCACCAGCCCGATGCGCTGATTTGCGTCGGCGAAGCCGGCGGCCGGCATGCAATCACGCCGGAGCGATGGGCTTTTAACGAAGATGATGCCCGCATCCCCGACAATGATGGCGCCCAGCCGCGGTCAGCGGCCATCAAGGCGAATGCGCCGGGACGCTTGGATGCCACCCTTGATCCAGCAGCGGCCGTCCGCGCCCTGCTCGCCGCAGGCCATGAGGCAAGGGTCTCCGAGGATGCCGGGCGTTTCGTGTGCAACCACATCGCGTATTTGGCGTATTCCCAACCGGTCCCGGCATTGTTCATCCATGTTCCCGCACTGCGCCCGCCAGGGGTTCAAGCCACGGTTGGTGCTGAAACCGACGCATCGGCCAGCCCACCTCGGCCCGGGGACCTGAGCCGGCTATCGTCGGCCCTGGGCATTGCGATACTGGGAAGCCTCGCCCCCGGTGGATAGACTGCTTCCATGGAAGCGGTAATGGCACTGGACGGCCTGGAAGTTGGCATTCTGGTGCTGTGGGCGCTGGGCACGCTCTTTGTGCTGGTGCAGTTCCTCCGCGAACGCTGCGTGCGCACCGCCATACCGCTGGCCCTAGCCATACCTATTCCCCTGTTTGGCGCCGTCTACTCGGTGGCCCGCTTGACCGGGATCATGATGAAACGAAAGCCTGAATCCGATAATGAATAGCAGTCCCACCCGCTGGATGGTTCTTTTTTCGCTTTCCATCGGCCTTCTTTTCATCGGAGCTTTCGCCCTGGTTGTCTCGGGGCTCGCTGCCCCATGGCTGGACTGGGACTAGGAATGTGACCATCTGATACTTGCGGGATTACTGCCGGGGTTCAGCGCAGGGCTAGCCTTGAAGCATCATGACCCTGCATAATCTCACTCCGCTCGATCAGCTGCGTGCCGGAAAGCTCCCCCTGCGTCTTGCAAATCTGTTCATCGGCCTCATGCTTTTTGCGCTGGCCATGGCACTGCTGATCCGCGCCCAGCTCGGCGTGGATCCGTGGGATGTGCTTCACCTGGGCCTGGCCAACTACATTCCGCTGTCGCTGGGAACGATCGTGATCATCGTCGGCGTCGTGGTGCTGCTGGCCTGGATTCCGCTCAAACAGTGGCCAGGATTGGGCACCGTCGCCAATGTGCTGCTCATCGGGCTTGGCCTGGACTTCTTTCTCTGGCTCATCCCTGATGTCCACGGATTGGGCTGGCAGATCCTGACCCTGGTTGGCGCCATCGCCGTCAATGGCCTTGGCGGCGCCCTGTACATCGGCTGCCATTTCGGCCCCGGCCCGCGCGACGGCCTGATGACCGGGCTGCATTTGCGCACCGGCAAATCGATCCGCCTGCTGCGCACCATTATCGAGGTGTGCGTGCTGGGGATCGGCTGGCTGCTCGGCGGTCCGGTGGGCGTGGGCACGGTGGCTTATGCGCTGCTGATTGGCCCCGCTACCCAGTTCTTCTTCAAGTACACGACCGTTGCGCTGCCCGCCCAGCAGGGCGCGCCCAGCAGCACCCTGTCCTAGTTCCTCCCGATCCCGCCAGCCGGCGGACCGGCATCAGGCTTGAGCAGCACCGTTAGCCGCCAAGTGCCGCGCAGTGCGCGACAAACCCGGTTGCACACGCAATACTTGAATCATGTTTGTCGTTGCGCTCAGCCCCCGGCCCCGCTCGGTCACCGATGTTGCTGCCGCCAGCGAGCAGCTCTGGCACCAGCTGGAACAAGTCGACACCCACGCGCCGTTCACCGCGCTCAGCGGGCAGCTGCTGCTCGGAGTGCCCAGTGACCCCGATGCCGCCGTCGATGCGTTGCTGCGCGTGGCACGGCTGAACTTCTGCAATATCGGGCTGGGCATCGGCAGCCTGTACGAGCCGGTGCCCGCAGAGGCCGACCTGGTCGAGGGCAGGGCTGCGCGGCGCGCGCTCGGCGCGCTGGAGGCGGCCAGCCACCGCGGCGAAAGGGTCCCGATCTGCGTTTCCTCGGGCAATGACGAGATGGACGGCGAGCTCGAGGGCCTGCTGCGCATGCTCGGACAGTGGATCCGCACCCGCACCGAGGCCGAATGGTCCGTCGTTGACCTGTTGACTCCCGGGGTGCGCGGGCAGCAAAAAGCGGTCGCCGGGATCCTGGGAATCACTCCCCAGGCAGTATCTGCGGCGATCGTGCGTTCGGGCTACAACGACGAGCTGGGCGCGCGGGCAGCGATCGCCCGGCTGCTGGAATACACCGACCAGCTCTAGGCCCTGGTGCTAGCTGCCCAGCAGCCCTTCCAGGACGATGGCCAGGCCATCCTGGTCAACGCCTTCAGTCACGGCGTCGGCCGCTGCCTTGACCTCATCCGGCGCTTGGCCCATGGCCACGCCATGTCCGGCCCACTGCAGCATTTCGACGTCATTGCGGCCATCGCCTACTGCCAGCGAGTCCTTCGAATCGAACTTCAGGATCGCCCGCAGCCGCTCCAGGCCGCTGGCCTTGGTGGTACCCTCGGCGGCAATATCCAGCCAAGCGGTCCAGCCCACCGAGTAGGTCACCCCGGAGAGCCCCAGGCTCTGCACGGCATGCCCGAATTCCTCGGCGGTGTTGTCGGTGGAGAAAACCACCACGCGCACGGCCTTGCTGTTGACCAGCTCGCCGAAATCAACGACCTTGCTCTCGGCGCCAAAGCTCATGTCGCCGAAGGTTTCGCTGGAAAGGAATTCGCCGCGCTCGTTTTCCAAGGCGTACTTGGCTTTGGGAAGCTGGTCGCGCAGCGCCTTGAGCGCTGTCGACGGGTCGAAGATCTCGCGGTGCAGGATCTCGACTTCGTCCTGGGACACCTTCGCGAGCACGCCGCCGTTGCTGACCACGACATAGCCATGGTCGATGCCCAGTTCCGCCATGATGGGCAGGGCCGCACCCAAGGAGCGGCCGGTGGAGATGATTACCTCATGGCCCTGGGCCACTACAGCCCGCGCGGCATCGCGCACGCGTTGGCTCATTTCCCCCTGGTGGTTGACGATGGTGCCATCCACGTCAAGGCAAATCATCAATTTTTGCTTGGTCAGCCGGTCATCGTTGCCGAGCTTAGTCATAACAGTCATGGCTCAAGTTAACCACCACCGCGGGTATTTGGCGATGACCCAAGGCACAGCGCCAAGTGAACAACCGGTTAAAAGCATTTGCCGGCCGCCCGCGAGGGGCAGCCGGCAAATGGCCGGTCATTGGCTACTTGAGTACTTCGAGTCCGCCAAGGTAAGGCTGCAGTGCCTTGGGCACGTTGACCGAACCGTCCGGGTTCTGGTGGTTTTCCAGAATCGCCACGAGCCAGCGGGTGGTCGCCAGGGTGCCGTTCAGCGTCGCCACCGAACGGGTCTTGCCGGCCTTGCCGTCGATGATCTCGCGTTCGCGGATATTCAGGCGGCGGGCCTGGAAGGTGGTGCAGTTCGAGGTCGAGGTCAGTTCGCGGAAGGTGCCCTGGGTAGGAACCCAGGCTTCGCAGTCGAACTTGCGCGCGGCGCTCATGCCCAAATCCCCGGCGGCGGTGTCGATCACGCGGTAGGGAAGTTCCATGCGCCCGAGCATGTCCTCTTCCATGGCCAGCAGCTTCTGGTGCTCTGCTTCGGCGTCCTCGACGCTGGCGTAGACGAACATCTCCAGCTTGTTGAACTGGTGCACGCGGATGATGCCGCGGGTGTCCTTGCCAGCCGAACCAGCCTCGCGGCGGTAGCAGGAGGACCAGCCGGCGTAGCGGATCGGGCCGTCGGCCAGATCCATGATCTCGTCCGCGTGGTAGCCGGCCAGGGCCACCTCAGAGGTGCCGACCAGGTACATGTTGTCGCGCTCGAGCTTGTAGATCTCGTCGTCGTGCTCGACATCGAAGCCGGTGCCCTGCATGGTTTCGGGGCGGACCAGGGTCGGGGTGATCATCGGGATGAAGTCGTGCGCCATGGCCACATCCAGGGCCATGTTCATCATCGCGATTTCCAGCCGGGCGCCGATGCCCTTGAGGAAGTAGAAGCGCGAGCCGGAAACCTTGGCGCCGCGTTCCATGTCGATGGCGTCCAGCTTCTCGGCGATCTGCAGGTGGTCCAGCGGCTCGAAGCCCTCGGCCTTGAAGTCGCGGGCGGTGCCCACGTGCTTGACGACGGTGAAGTCATCCTCGCCGCCGGCCGGGATGCCGTCGATGATCAGGTTGGGGATGGAACGCTGCAGTGCGGTGCACTTGGCGGAGGCCGCGTCGGACTCGGCCTGGGCGGACTTCACCGCGGCAGCGAGCTCCTTGACCTCGGCAAGCAGGGCGGCGCGCTCGTCGCCCTTGGCCTTGCCGACCTTCTTGGAGAACGCGTTCTGCTCGGCACGCAGGCGCTCGTAGGTGGCGATGGTTTCACGACGTGCCGTGTCAGCTGCCAGCAGCTGGTCAATTAACGACTCGTCGGCACCGCGCGCGCGTTGCGAGGCACGGTACAAATCCGGATTTTCGGTGAGCATTTTCAGGTCGATCACATGTTAAGGGTAGCAATCATGAGTACGATGAGAGCATTATGCAGACAAATCGTGTGATCGTTTTCTCTGCCGTGGCTGCTGCAGCTGCCGCCGCGGCGACCAGTTGGTATTCAGTGCGCAAGCTTTCGAACTACAGCAAACCGCTGATCAAGCAGCCCGAAGCGGCTGAACAGGCAGCGGCTACCAAGGTGGCCCTGGTCATCAATCCTTCCAAGTCAGGTGCTGACGAAGCAAGGGAAGCCGTGGTCCGCGTCTGCGCTGAAGCGGGCCTGGAAGCACCGCTGGTCCTTGAAACGACCAAGGACAACGCCGGCCAGGATGCAGCCCGTGAAGCACTCGATGCGCAATGCGACACAATTATTGCCGCAGGTGGCGACGGAACCATCCGCGCCGTCGCGGAAGTGCTCGAAGGCACCGGCGCATCCCTGGGAATCCTGCCGCTGGGCACTGGCAACCTGCTGGCCCGCAACGTGGATATTCCGCTCGATGACCTGCACACCGCGGCGCTGGTGGCAGTGCGCGGGATGGTTCGCCGGATCGACGTCGGGCACATGAAGCTGCAGCTGCTGGACGGCAAGGAGGCGGATCATGCTTTCCTGGTCATCGCCGGCGTGGGCACCGACGCCGACCTGTTTGACGACACCAACGAAGAGCTGAAATCCAAGGTTGGTTGGCTGGCCTACTCGGAAGCCGGCCTGCGCCAGTTGCCGGGCCAGCGCAAGAAGGTCAGCTTCAAGCTCTCGGGCGACGAGAGCTGGCAGACCCGCAAGGTCCGTTCGGTGCTCTTCGCCAACTGCGGAAAGCTACAGGGCCTGGATTTCGTGCCCGACGCCAAGATCGACGACGGCGTGCTCGACGCAGTGATCCTTTCTCCCCGCTCGGCCGCCGGCTGGACCTGGATCCTGCTCAAGACCGCATTCCGCGCCAAGAACAAGATTCCGGTGATGAGCTTCTACCAGACCTCTGGCGTATCGCTGCGTTGCGATGAGCCGATGAATACCCAGATCGACGGGGACCCCACCGGCCAGGTCAACGAACTGCAGGTGTCCGTGAACCCGAGCGCCCTGCGCCTGCGCACCCCGTAGCGCATGCCGAAGGCCCGGCCGATTTCCCCTTGCGGGGAGCTAGGCCGGGCCTTCGCGCTGCCTGCTTAAAGCCGGTCGCGCAGCGACTGCACCCAGGCACGGGCTTCACTGAATGCCGCATCTGAATTATGGGTATCCACGGCCGGCTCCAGGCCTTGGGCGGCTGGGTAGGAACCGAGGAAGCGCAGGTGCGGGGACAGCCGGTGCAGCCCCGACAAGGCGGCGGCAACGCGTTCCTCGGCCACGTGGCCTTCGATATCGACGGAGAAGAAGTACTCGCCCAGGCTCTTGCCTGTAGGACGCGATTCGATGCGCGAGAGGTTCACGCCGCGGGCGGTGAATTGCTCGAGAATTTCCATCAGCGCACCGGGACGGTCCTCGGGCAGCGGCAGGATCAGCGTTGACTTGTCCACGCCGGTAGGCTGCGGAATCCTTCCCGGACGAGTCACGAGGATGAAGCGGGTCACCGCGCCGATATTGTCCTCGACCCCGCTGGCCAGCACCTTCAGGCCGCGCTCCTGGGCTACCAGCGGAGAGCAGATCGCCGCATCATGCGGCGGTTCGTCCTCTTCGAGAGCCAGGGCGCCGGCTGCCGTGGAAGAAGCCGGGGTGAATGCGGCCCCGGGAATATTCGCTTCGGCCCATAAGCGGCACTGCGCCCAGGCATGCCCGTGGGTGGAGATCTGCCTTATCTGCTCCAGCGAGTCGATGCCGGGGCGTACCGCCAGCACGAAAGTGATCGGAACCAGGATTTCGGAAACAATCTGCAGGGCTTCGCCCTGCGCAATGGCGTCCAAGGTGGCCGAAACGCCGCCTTCTACCGAGTTCTCGATCGGGACCATCGCCGCGTCCGCGGTCCCCTCGCGCACCATGGTCAGCGCCACGTTGACGTTGGAGGCCGCGATCCGCTGCGCCTCGGCAGCCCCGGGAACCTGCAGCAGGGCCGACTCGGTGAAAGTGCCAGCAGGTCCCAGATAGGCATAGTTCATCGTACGGTTGGCTCCTGGCCGTTATCCGCTTCCATTGGCAAGCCCGCTTCGATCCACGCATCGGAACCGCCGGCGACGTTGAAGGCGGTGTAGCCCATCACGGTGAGCCACGATGCGGCCTGGGCCGAACGGCCACCGGTACGGCAGATGACGTAGGTGTCTACATCCGGGTCAAGCTCGGAAATCTTCTCTGGCAAGGAGCCAAGGGGAATATGGGTTGCTCCGGCAGCACGGCCGGCTTCCCATTCGAAGTCTTCGCGCACGTCAAGGATGAAGGCATCCTTCGGGACATCATTGACCGAAACAGTCTCAAAATCGCTCACGGCTAGCATTCCTCTCACATAGGGTGTTTGCTTATAAGACTAGTCATTTCCTGCGTCGAAAGCCGACATGTTTCCCTCAAGCGCCCTGAAATTGCGAGACGAGCTGGCCCGCGGCGAGCGTTCAAGCCGCGAGGTCACCGAGCACTACCTCAAGCGCATCGAAGAGCAGGCGGACCTAGGTGCTTTCGTCCACGTGGCAGAAAATGCGATGGAGGCCGCGGCAGCGGCGGACCAGGCGCATGCCCGTGGCGACATTGGCCGCCTGCATGGGCTCCCCACCGCGTTCAAGGACCTCAATGACGTGGCCGGGATGCCTACCACCTATGGCACTGCGGCGATGCCTGCGATGGTCGCTGAACGTGATCACTCCTTGGTGGCCAGGCTGCGCGCCGAGGGCGTGGTGGTCCTGGGCAAGACGCAGGTTCCGGAATTCGGGCTGAGCAGCTATTCAGAGAACCTCGTGGCGCCCCCATCACGCAATCCCTTTGATCCCACGCGCTCGTCGGGCGGTTCCTCTGGCGGGCAGGCCGCGGCGATTGCCGCCGGCATGATTCCGCTGGGTCCGGGCTCTGATGGCGGCGGTTCGGTTCGCATCCCCGCGGCCGCCTGCGGGCTGGTAGGCCTGAAGCCTTCTTTGGGCCGCGTTCCCAGCGACATCCTTGATGGCTACACCGATCCCATGGGCGCACCGAAGCTAGCGGTTAGCGGACCGTTGGCCCATGATGCCTTGGATGCGGCTTTGCTGCTTGACGCCATGCGCGGCAAGGACCACTATCTGCCGTTGCTGCAGGGAAGCTACCCCCAGCGCCTGGACGGGCTGAAGATTGGGTACAGCATCCATTCCCCGTTTGAACCGGTCTATGAAATTACCCTGGCGCAAGAAGCCCGGGCTTCATTTGCCCAGGGCCTTGAACGCCTTGGAGAACGGCATCGCGTCCAGCCGGCCAACCTGCACTACGCCACGGACTATCCGGAAACCTTCGCGGCGGTGTGGACCAATGGGCTGAAGGACGTTCCGGTCGCGGATGATTCGCTGCTCGGCGATTTGGCAAGGGATTTCCGCCGACGTGCCGCCGACCGCTCGCTGGAACAGAGCCTGCAGGCAGGTTCGAGGTTGAAGCAGATTGCGGCCGACTTCGTGCGCCAATGGTCCGCCTACGATGTCGTGGCCACCCCTGCCATGGCCTCGATCCCGCCGAAGATCGGGCACTATACACAATCCACAGCCGATGTGGATTATATGTTGCAGTGCCAGTACACCCCCTACACTTCCATGGTGAACGTCGCCTCAGTAGCGGCCATCACCGTTCCGGTAGGCCACTCCAACGAGGGGTTACCAATGAGTATTCAGCTGATTTCCCCGCGCTCGGACGAAGGACTGCTGCTCGCGCTGGCAGCCCAGATGCAGGTGTGACCTTTCCCATATAAGTAGGTACTCGGGTGGGCAAGGGCGAAAAATATTACGTATGTCTACTGCAACAACGAGCACCAAAGCTTCCGGAAAGACCTTCTTCGGTCACCCCGGTGCGCTCGCAAGCCTCTTCAGCGTGGAAATGTGGGAACGATTCTCCTTCTACGGCATGCAGGGCTTGCTGGCTTACTACATGTACTACTCGGTCACCGACGGCGGCCTGGGCATGGACCAGGGTCTGGCTCTGTCGCTGGTCGGCGCCTACGGCGGCGCTGTCTACCTGTCCACCATCCTGGGCGCGTGGCTCTCCGACCGCCTGTTCGGCTCGGAACGCGTCCTGTTCTTCTCGGCTATCGCGATCATGATCGGCCATATTGGCCTGGCGCTCCTGCCCGGCTATGCCGGACTGGTTATCGGCCTGATCTTCGTTGCCGTCGGTTCCGGCGGCCTGAAGGCCAACGCTGTAGCCCTGGTGGGCTCCCTGTACTCCAAGGAAGATCCGCGCATCGATGCCGGCTTCTCCCTGTTCTACATGGGCGTGAACATCGGCGGGCTGCTCGGCCCACTGCTCACCGGTTGGCTGCAGGTCCAGTACGGCTTCCACATCGGCTTCGCCGCTGCCGCGGTCGGCATGGCTATCGGCCTGGGGATCTATGCCCTTGGACGCAAGAAGCTGCCGGACTCCGGCCGCATCCCAAGCAACCCGCTGCCTGCCTCTGAGCGCAACCGCTATGTGGTCATCTTCGCTGCCGTGATCGTTCTGATCATTGCCGCTTTCGCATCCAAGATCGTGACTCCGGAGAATTTGGCAAGCACCATCGCCTACGTGGTGATCGCCGCTTCGATCATCTACTTCGCGTTGATCCTGCGCAGCAAGAAGGTTGACGCCACCGAGCGCAAGCAAGTCTGGGCATTCATTCCGTTCTACATCGGTTCGGCTGCCTTCTGGGCCCTGTTCCAGCAGCAGTTCACCTTCATTGCCGCTTACTCGGATCAGCGCCTGGACCGCCACCTGGGCAGCTGGGAAATGCCACCGAGCTGGGTTACCTCGATCAACCCGGTCTTCATCATCATCTTCGCCGGTATCTTCGCCGCATTGTGGACCAAACTGGGCAAGCGCCAGCCACGCACTTCAATGAAGTTCGGCCTGGCACTGGTGGTTGTGGGTGCGGCCTTCTTGCTGTTCATCCCGCTGGAATCCTTCGTGAAGACCCCGCTGCTGGCGCTGGTCGGCATCCTGCTGCTGTGCACCTTTGCCGAGCTGCTGCTCTCGCCAGTGGGCCAGGCAATTGCCACCAAGCTGGCTCCGGCCGCCTTCGGCACCCAGATGATCGCCTTGTTCTTCCTGTCGGTTTCGCTGGGCACCACCCTGTCGGGTGTGCTGGCCGGCTACTACACCGAGGGCAACGAGATCCCGTACTTCATCGCCATGGGCGGCACCGCTGTTGTCCTGGGTATTGCCATGATGGCAGCTACCCCGGCCTTGAAGAAGCTGATGGGCCCGATCCTCTAGGCGTTCGATCATGCGAAAAGCGGTTGGTTCATTTGAACCAACCGCTTTTTTCATGCCCGGGGATTATCGAAGAAGCCCTTGTGAGAAGGTCACGTTGTCGTAATACGAGTCGTAGCCGAACCCGGTTGACAATGCCCAGAAGAACCAGATGGCTACCGCATAAATGACTATGGCTAGTGCCAATCCAATCCATGAGGTAATTAGCCCGGCCAGGCTCAGGCCCCGGGAGCTGGGTTCACGCCGGTAGGCCAGGTGCCCGGTAATGACTCCGGCCAGCGGAACAAGGATAATGACAGTGAAGCCTAGCAACGACAAGATGCCAAGCACCAGGGAAGCCACCGAGAGGCCGGCGGATTCAGGCGGTCGTTGGTAGGGGTTCTGCGGATACTGGTAGTAGCTCATTTGCCTACCATTCTTCTACGAAACTGCGATAAGCGCATCAATCTGAAAGGCAATCTGTGGCACACCTCCGAGCTGGCCAGCCAGCCCAAGAATCAGACCTGATCAATTTGCAGGAGGTACTCGATGCCTACAGCACCCTGGTTCCTTCCAGCGGCAACCCCGACCAGGCCGTCGTTTTCGGCACCTCGGGACATCGCGGAAGCTCCCTGAACACCACTTTCAATGAAACGCATATCGCTGCGATCACCCAGGCCGTGGTCGACTACCGCAACGGTGCGGGGATCACCGGCCCGATGTACGTGGGCAAGGACAGCCACGCACTCTCCGCGCCCGCATACCGCACCGCCCTTGAAGTCTTGGCAGGCAACGGCGTCACCGTGCTCGCCGATGACGGACTGACTCCCACTCCAGCGGTCAGCCACGCAATCCTGGTACATAACGCTAGCGGCGGCGAACAGGCCGATGGCCTGATCATCACCCCATCGCACAACCCGCCAACCGACGGCGGCATCAAGTACAACCCGCCGCATGGCGGACCGGCAGAATCCGGAATCACCGGACCCATCGCTGCACGGGCCAACGAATTGCTGGCCAGCGGAGCGGTCAAGCGCGGCGAGCCGAATGCCCGGCCCTTCGACTTCCGCGAACTGTACATCGCCAATTTGGCTGAAGTCATCGACTTCAAGGCCATCGCCGAGTCCGGCATTTCCATTGGCGCAGATCCGCTGGGCGGGGCTTCGGTGCACTACTGGGGCGAAATCGGCCGCCGATACGGCCTGAACCTCGAAGTGGTCAACGAGTCCGTGGATCCGCGCTTCGGCTTCATGACCTTGGACAAGGACGGGAAGATCCGCATGGATTGCTCCTCCGCCCATGCGATGGCCTCCCTCGTGGCCAATCGCGAGAAGTACGACATCGCGACCGGCAACGATGCCGATGCTGACCGCCACGGCATTGTCACCCCGGATGCCGGCCTGATGAATCCGAACCATTTCCTGGCCGTGGCCATCGACTACCTGCTCACCCACCGTCCGCAGTGGCCGGCTAATGCCCAGATCGGCAAGACCCTGGTCTCCTCGGTGCTCATCGACAAGGTGGTGGCTTCCCACGGCCGGACCCTGCGCGAGGTACCGGTGGGCTTCAAGTACTTCGTTGAACCGCTGGCTTCCGGCAGGGTCGCTTTTTGCGGCGAGGAATCGGCCGGCGCGAGCTTCTTGGACTTCTCCGGCAAGGCGTTCAGCACCGACAAGGACGGCCTGATGCTGGCCCTGCTGGCCAGCGAGATCCGCGCAGTAACCGGCAAGAGCCCCAGCCAGCTGCATACCGAACTGGTAGAGCGCCACGGCCCCAGCTTCTACGACCGCTTTGACGCGCCCGCAAATCGCGAGCAGAAGGCCGTACTGGGCAAGCTGGACCCATCGATGGTCACCGCTACCGAACTGGCATCGGATCCGATTACCGCCAAGGCCACGCAAGCGGCCGGCTTCCCCATTGGCGGCTTGAAGGTTTCCAGCGAGCACGCATGGTTTGCCGCGCGCCCATCGGGCACAGAAGACATCTACAAGATCTATGCAGAATCAACAAAATCACCCGAGCATCTGCAGCAGGTGCTGGCTGAAGCTCGGGTGATTGTTGATGCTGCGCTAGCTGGCTAGTTCAGCTTTGCAGTCCATGGGTCGATGGCCACGGCTGGCTGCTTGCGGGTGGCCAGCCAGTGGCCCAGCCACAGCAGCAGGAAGATTGGCAGGCCGATGTAGCTGGAAGCCATCTGCAGCAAGTTTCCATCCACGATCGCCTGGTAGTTCTGGCCGACGATCACCACGATCAGGATCACGAAAGCCAGGATCGGTCCCAGCGGGAACAGTGGCGCCTTGTACGGCAGGTTCGCGAGATCCTGCCCGCTGGCAATATATGCCTTGCGGAACTTGTAGTGGCACACCGCGATACCCACCCAGGCAATGAAGCCGGAGAGACCTGAAACGTTCAGCAGCCAGGTATATGCCGAGCCTTGGCCGATGATGGCGGTCAGGAAGCCAAAGAGGCCTACCGAGGCGGTTAACAGCATTGCCGGCATCGGCACGCCGCGCTTGTTCAAGCGGGCGAAAATCTTTGGCGCCTTGCCGTCCAACGCCATCGAATAAAGCATGCGTGCAGAGGCATATAGCCCGGAATTGCCTGCGGAGAGGATGGCCGAGAGGATCACCGCATTCATCAGGGCCGCGGCGAATGCTACGCCCGCACGCTCGAAGACCAGGGTGAATGGCGAGGTGGTGATATCCGATGCCTCCGAAGACAGCAGCGATGGATCCATATACGGGATCAGCATGCCAATGACGAAGATCGCGCCGATGTAGAAGAGCATGATGCGCCAGAAGATCGCCTTGATGGCGCGTGGGATATCGCGCTTGGGGTTCTCGGCTTCGCCGGCGGCCACACCGATCAGTTCGGTTCCTTGGAAGGAGAAGCCGGCGATCATGAAGACCGAGACGATGGACAGCCAGCCGCCAACAAATGGCGCTTCGCCATCGGTCCAATTGCTGAAGCCCGGGGTGGAGTCGCCCAGGATGCCGAAGATCATCGCGACACCGCAGATCAAGAAGACCACCACGGTGATGACCTTGATCGCGGCCAACCAGTATTCGCCCTCGCCAAAGGCCTTGGCGGACAGCGCATTCAATCCGGTGAGCAGCACCAGGAAGATGGCCGCCCAGATCCATCCCGGGGCATCAGGGAACCAGTAGGACATGATGATGCCGGCGGCCACCAGCTCGGCAGCCACGGTGATGGCCCAGTTGAACCAGTAGTTCCAGCCGATCGCGAAGCCGAAGTGGCGGTTCACGAAGACCGTTGCGTAGGTCTGGAAGGAACCGGCGACCGGAAGCCGGGCGCTCATTTCTCCCAACGACTGCATCAGGAGCAGCACCATCATGCCGATCAGCGCGTAGGCCACCAGCGAGCCACCGGGGCCAGCTTGGGCAATGGTGCCGCCGGACGCGACGAATAGTCCGGTACCAATCGAGCCGCCAATGGCAATCATCTGCATATGGCGAGCTTTGAGGCCACGCTTCAGACCGTCCTGGGACGGTGCGGGCTCAGTCATGCGTTACATCTCCTGATGCTTGAAAATTTCCAACCTATCAATCCAAGCACCCTGACAAGCCATAAAGCTATGAACCGCGCTACAGTAAGCGATCAATAATCTTTCGCTTGGCCCATGAATATGGAGGATATATTGCGCTCAGGGTATCAACGACGGTTGTTTTGTTGAATTCCGAGCGCATCTGCGAAAGCCGTTCGAACCCGTGCTTGCCGTGGTAGGCCCCCATTCCGCTCGGTCCCACGCCGCCGAAAGGCAGGGTTGGAACGATCATCTGGGCCAACGGAGCATTATGCACAATGGAGCCGGCTCGCACCCGATCTGAGAAAATCGACTGCAGGCGCGGGCTTTCGCTCATCAGGTAAGCGGCCAGCGGCGACGGCCGCCGGGCAATGAATTCGAGTGCTTCCTCGAAGGTTTCCACCTCGATCACCGGCAGGATCGGACCGAAAATCTCTTCGGTCATCAAACTTCCCTCGAGGTCCACATTGCGCATGATGCTCGGAGCGATGCGCAGGGTATCCTCGTCGTATTCGCCGCCGAAAACCACCTCGCCTTGCTCGAACATCGACAGCAGCCGCTCAAAGTGCTTGCGGCTGACGATGCGGCCAAAGTCCGGATGGGTGAGCGGCTCCTTGCCGTAGAAGCTGGTGATGGCCTGGCCCAGGCGCTTGATGAGCTCAGACGAGTCGCCCACGCTCAATACGTAATCCGGGGCCACGCAGGTCTGGCCGGCATTCATGAATTTGGCGTAGGCCAAGCGCTTTGCGGAAGCCAACGAATCGTTTTCCACCACGGCCGGCGACTTTCCGCCCAGTTCCAAGGTGGTTGGCGTCAGATGCTTCGCAGCCGCGGCAGCCACGATCTTGGCCACGCGTTCACCGCCGGTGTAGAAAATGTGGTCCCAGCGGGCGGCCAGCAACTCCGTGGAGGTATCCACCCCGCCTTCAACTACCGCGTAGACACGTTCGTCGAGGTAGACCGGGAGGAACTTGGCCAAGGCGCCTGAGGTCGCAGGAGCCAGTTCCGATGGCTTGATCACCGCCGCGTTGCCGGCAGCAATGGCCGCGACCAGCGGTGCGAGCACCAGCTGAACCGGGTAGTTCCAGGCGCCGATAATCAGCACGACCCCCAGCGGGCGCGGCTCGACCTTGGCCATGGCTGGTTGCAAAGCCAGCGGTACCTTGACGCTGGTGGAATCCATCCATTCAACGAGGTGGCGCTGGGCGAAATCTATTTCTGCCCGCACCACGTCGATTTCGGAGAATTTGGCTTCGGTGGCACTCTTGCCCAAGTCCTCGGCCAGGGCCTGGACGAAGTCTTCCAGATGCTCTTCGAGCATCTTCTCCAGGGCCTTGAGCTGCTGCAGGCGGAAGCGTCGCGGATGCGTGATCCGCGTGTCCGCAGAACGCCGCAAATGGCTCAGAACTGTTGCTATGCGCGATGGATGCTCGTCCACCGGAGGTGCGGAATCACCGACCGGTTCGGGCAACGGAGTGGAAGTAAACAGACCCATGATTTGAGCGTACGTCACTGGGACTATTTTTCATCGTTTAATTCGCCGGAGGATTCAATATGTATCAAATAGTTGATACATTGATTTCCATGAACCAGTTCTCTGCGAGCGCCATATCCATCGCTTTCGTTGCCGCAATCATCTGCGTTTGGTTGCGTTCGGTGGCGCACAGGCGTGGAACACCAGCTATCGACCGGGCCCGATCCCACTCGTTCTGGTGCGCATTGATCGCATTCTTTGCTTCAACCTCATGGGATTTGTCCGAGACCTGGCGCGTTTCAATGACCGAGCCCAATTCAGGTTCGGCTCTCGCTGAAGCACTCACTCCGGGGATCTGGGTTCTTCTGGTTTACCTCATCGGCTTGTTCACTTGGCCCAAGGAACTCCAGCCAGTGCGCACCGCTTCATTAGAGGCCCGCAGCCTGACAACTCCATTTCCCAAGGCCCTAGGGGCTTTCGTTGGGCTTTTGCTGCTGATCGCGGTCGGCTCCCTGTGGCCGGCGTCCAAAGTCGAAGGGCTCGTTGGCGTTCCGGCCTCGGAATTCACGACCTTTGATTTTGACGGCATCTATTCATACACGTCGGAGGGTCCGTATGATGGGCGGTTGCCGGGCACACAGATGCTCCCGGTATTCATCGTGGCCCTGGCAGGGATCATCGTGGCCGCGGCTGTGATTACCGTAGTTATCCTGAAAAGACCTGCCTTGGCCGGCATCTCGGCCGAAGACAACCAAGCGTTGCGCACGGTCTGGCTCAACCGCTTGATGCGCAATATCGGCATCGTCTTGCTGGCCTTCACCGTGTCGGTGGTCAATTACTCGCAGACTAATTCGCCGGATGGACAGTACGAGTTCGTTAGCTATGGCGCCCTTGCGGTCGCCCTCACGTTGCTCTTCTGGGGACCGCGCTCTACATTCTCAGCTCAATCCACCACCAGGGAACGGACCGCCTTCTCGCGTTTGCGTGATCAACTATTCACCTTGCAATACGTAACTGCAGCACTCACCTTGCTCAGCGTTGCAATCGGCTGGTCATTCTTGCCACTGGATGACGAGCTCCAGATGCCTACCAATGAGCGAACTACGTGGATCTTAATGATCTTTGCCGGTGCGGCTTTGAGCTATGCCGTTCTCAATGCGCTTTATCTCAGCTACGTCAGCACGGTGGCCCGGCAGGCGTCTGCAGCACCCAAGTACCACGCGCCCCTGCCCTTGTGGTCCTACATCGCCGCTGGCTTGCTGTTTGCCACCAGCACCTATTTTCTGCTCGATCCGCCGCTGGACTATTTGTGGGGCTTCGTGCCTCCAGGCAAGACAATGGTTGCAGGATTGATCCTGCTGTTGCTGGCAACCCATCTTGGATTCGTCTGGTTCTCCCGCCGGGCAATTATTCCCTGGGCTGTCTCGTCGGCCGAAGAAATCTGGTACCGCAAGGTCCTGGAACTGCGTTCAATGCGTGTTAACACCAGTGCAGTGGTAGCCATGCTGCTCATTGGCTACGGATTCCCGGCCGGGCTGGGACTCTTTGCATTGCTCATCTTCGTTGTCCCAGCGGTCATTTTCCTAGAGCGCCCCGGTAGCGCCTTCGTGCGGGAACATCAGCCGGCAGCTACTTCATGAGCACGCAGATCAGTGTTGACCTCCAAGCAGCTACCCCGCCCTATGAGCAGATCCGCTCGCAGATTGCTTCACTGATCTCCTTGGGAGATCTGCCCTCGGGGAGCAAGCTGCCTACTGTGCGTGCGCTGGCCACGGACCTCGGCGTCGCTGCCGGTACAGTGGCGCGCGCCTACAAGGAGCTGGAAGCCGAAGAGCTGATCACCTCCCGGCGCCGTGCCGGCACAGTGGTCAACGAGCGGCCGCAGCCGGTGGATACCAGTGAAGATCTCCTGGCCGCCGTGGATCACCTCTGGGCGTTGGCGGCCGCGCAGAAGGTGGATGCGGCCACGCTCAAGGCCTTGGTGGCGCGGCGCGAACGTAAGTAACTTGTCCTCGGAACCGGTTGTGCGTACGCTCTATGGCAGTGACACGGGGTGTCGGATCAACCGACTGAGATAAGACCCGTAGAACCTGATCTAGTTCACGCTAGCGGAGGGATGTCGCATGGCTTTGCATGCAGTTGCCCAAAAATACCGGCAACAATCACCTTTGGTTTTTTGCCTGACCAATACCGTCGTATCCAATTTCACCGCCAATGTCTTGCTGGCATCCGGGGCTTCCCCGGCCATGACGGATCTGCCCGGAGAGGCCGGCCCATTCGCGCAGGCAGCTTCAGCCGTATTGGTGAATTTGGGAACTCCAAGCACTGAACAGCTGACCGCCATGGAAGAAGCTGTGCAGTCGGCGAGCGCTGCAGGCACCCCCTGGGTCCTGGATCCAGTGGCAGTGGGAGCGCTTCCGGTGCGCACGGAGTTTGCCCGGCGCATTGTCCGGCAACGCCCGACCCTGATTCGCGGCAACGCCTCGGAAATCCTGGCCCTGGCCGGCCGGCAATCTGCTTCGCGCGGTGTCGATGCCTTGGATGAGGTTTCTGCCGCCTTGGCGGCGGGACGCGAACTGGCCACGGAACACGACTGCGTAGTGGCCATTTCCGGCCAGGCTGACGCCATCATCGACGCCACGCGTACCGTCTTGGTGCATACCAACGGAATTGGCTTGACCCGGATGACAGGTGGCGGCTGCGCCTTGGGCGCGGTCTGCGCCGGGATGGTTGCGGTCCACGATGACCCGTTCGAGGCCACCATCGCAGCCCACGGTTTCTATGGCCTGGCCGCGGAAAAGGCCCTGGCTGGCAGCTCCGGTCCGGGCAGCTTCGCAGTTGCCTTCCTTGATGCGCTGTCGGCTGCCGATCCCGGGGAACTGAAGACTTTGAAGTACGAGGAATTGAACCATGCATAATTACGGCGCTTATCTAGTAGCCAACACTGCCAGCTGCACCCCACGCAGCACCCTGGAAGTTATCGAGGGCGCCGTCGCCGGAGGGATCGGGTGGATCCAGCTGCGCGCCAAGGATGAAAGCGCCCGGGAATTCTTCGAGCTGGCCTGCGCGGCTGCCAAGCTCACCGAGGGCAAAGCCCAGTTGCTGATCAATGACCGCATTGACGTCTACCTCGCGTCACGGGCTGCTGGCGCAGCAGTGAACGGCATCCATATCGGGCAAAAAGATGTGCCGGTACAGTTGGCTCGCCAGATCATCGGCGAGGGCATCATCGGCTTGAGTGCTTCCAGCGATGAGCAATTGGCCCAGGCGAACAAGGACGCCTCGGTGATCGACTACCTCGGTGTAGGAGCCATCCGCGCCACTCCGACGAAAAAAGACCATCCTGCTCCCCTGGGGCTGGACGGCTTTGCGCGAGCCGCTGCCTTGGCCAAGCTGCCCTGCGTAGCGATCGGCGCAATTACCCAAGACGATGCCGCCGCGATCCGCACCGGCGGCGGCGCAGGCCTGGCCGTGGTCCGCGCCATCTGCAACGCCGAAGATCCGCAACTTGCCAGCGCGCAGCTGGTCGCAGCCTGGGAGGCCTCGAAATGAACATCCTATCCATCGCAGGCTCCGATCCTTCCGGCGGCGCCGGAATCCAAGCGGATCTGAAGGCCATTGCCGCCAACGGCGGCTACGGAATGTGCGTGATCACCGCTTTGACTGCGCAAAACACCCATGGGGTATCCGGAGTTCAGGCGATCAGCGGCGATTTCGTCCTCGCGCAGCTCGAAGCCGTGAGTACAGATATCCGCATCGATGCGATCAAGATCGGGATGCTGGCCAACGCCGAGGTGATCCGCGCAGTCACCAGCTGGCTGGAAACTGTTGACGCCCCCGTCGTGCTGGACCCGGTCATGGTGGCGACCAGCGGGGATCGCCTGCTCGACGACGAATCGGCCCTTGATTCACTGCTGGATCGCGCCACGGTGATTACCCCGAACCTGCTGGAGCTGGCCAGCTTGCTGCGCGAGCCTGTGGCCCCTTCCTGGGACGAAGCCCTGCGCCAGGCCCAGCGGCTGGCTGCCAAGCACGGCACGCTGGTGCTGGCCAAGGGCGGGCACCTGGCCGGGGCGGATTGCCCCGATGCCCTGGTGTCGGCGGGCGGGGTGCAGCTGGAGCTGCACGGACCGCGCCATGCCACCAGGAACACCCACGGCACCGGCTGCACCCTTTCCAGCACTCTGGCTACCCGCTTCGCTGCCACTGGAGATTGGATCGCCGCGTTGGAGCAGTCCAAGTCCTACCTCTCCAAGGCCATCGCAGCGGCCGACCAATTGCAGGTGGGCAGCGGCCACGGCCCGGTCAACCACTTCATCGACTTCTTCGGCACGGCAGATCCCATGGGCGACTGGTGGCAGAAGATCCAGCCGATCCGCGAGGAAATCGACCAGCTGGATTTCATCACCCGGCTATCCGAGGGCACCTTGGACCGGGATGACTTCCACTACTACATCGCCCAGGATGCGCTGTATCTGCTGCGTTACGCCAAGGTGCTTTCGCTGGCCAGCTCGATGGCGCCGGATCTCGGTGCCCAGCGTTTCTGGTCGCGTGGCGCCAACGGCATCCTCGATGGCGAGCTGCAGCTGCACGGCAGCTACCTGGATGAGTTCGCTGATACGCCCAGCGCCACCACGCTGAACTACACCAACCACCTGGCCGCCAGCCAGGAGAGCTACGGGGAGCTGATTGCCGCGATCCTGCCTTGCTACTGGCTGTACCAGGACATCGGCAAGCGGCTGGCGGCAGCCAACCATGCCGAGCATCCTTATCGGCAATGGCTGGAAACCTATGCATCCGAGGAATTCGATTCCGCCACCGAGCAGGCCATCGAAATGGTCCGCCAGGCGTTCGAGCAGGCAGATCCGCAGCTGCGGGCCCGCATGGAGGCCGCTTTCATCCGCTCCGCGGAACATGAGCGCTCTTTCTTCGCGCAGGCGCACGAGAACCGAGTAGACTTCTCTACGGCCTAAAACCCGCAGGGCCCGGGAAGAGGAATCATGAGTTGGAGCATTCACGGCAACGGCAGGACCATCACCCCAGGTGAGGTAGTTGCCCCGGATGAGCGGCTGCATTGGCCGCAGACCGTTTCCATCGGAGCCCAGCACATCCTGGCGATGTTCGGCGCCAGCATCCTGGTGCCAACCATCACCGGCTTCCCGGTCACCACGACCTTGCTGTTCACCGGCCTGGCCACCGTCATCTTCTTGCTGATGACCAGGAACAAGGTGCCCAGCTACCTCGGCTCGTCCTTTGCGATGATTGCCCCGGTCCTCTCGACCACCCAGTCGCACAGCATGTCCGGCGCGCTGGGCGGCATCGTGATGACCGGGGCCTTGCTGTTCGTTGTCGGGCTGATCGTGCAGAAGACCGGCACCGGCTGGATCCACGCCCTGATGCCGCCGGTGGTCATGGGCACCATCGTGGCGCTCATCGGCCTGAATTTGGCCAGCGCAACGCTGGTTCCCATGACCGAGTTCCCGCTGACCACTTTCCTCACGGTGATCTTTACCGTGGTCGCGACCGTTGCGTTCAAGGGCCTGCTGGGCCGGCTGTCGATCCTCATGGGACTTCTTTGCGGCTACCTTGTTGCACTGGCCCAGGGGCAGGTGAGCTTCAAGGCGGTTGCTGCCGCGGAGTGGATCGGACTGCCAGAATTCCACACCCCGACCTTCCACTTCGACACTGCGCTGATGTTCCTGCCTGCGGTGTTCGTGCTGATCGCCGAGAACATCGGCCATGTGCGCACCGTGGGCGTGATGACCAATCGCGACCTGTCGAAGTTCAACGGCCGTGCGCTGATGGCCGATGGCGCTGCCAGCGTGCTCGCCGGTTTCGGCGGCGGTTCGGCCACGACCACCTATGCCGAGAACATCGGCGTGATGGCCGCTTCGCGCGTGTACTCGACCGCGGCCTATTGGATCGCTGCGATTGTGGCCGTGGCCCTGGCCTTCCTGCCGAAGTTCGGCGCATTGATCGGCACCATTCCAGAAGGCGTGATCGGCGGCTTGGGCATCGTGCTCTACGGCATGATCGGCATCGTCGGCGCGCGCCTGTGGATCGAGGCGAAGGTGGATTTCGGCAACCCGATCAACTTGATGACCGCCGGCACCGGCCTGATCATCGCCATTGCAGTGACCAAGGAAATCGCCTTCGGCCAGCTCCAGCTGGGCGGCATCGCCCTGGGCTCGATCGCCACCTTGGTGGTCTTCCACCTGATGAGTATCGTCGCCAAGATGCGCGGCAACGATTTGGCGGACTCGCAGAAGCCTGCGGATAGCTAGCAAATAAATTCCCCGCAGGCCGGCATCGCGAGAACTCGCAATGCCGGCCTGCTTTTTTGCCAAGAATTCGGAAGCTGGCCAGTCATGAAGCGGCGACGCGCACTGGGCCTCCCCCGGTCTTGAAGTAAGGACTCCTTCCAATTTGTGATCGATCTCCCATAAAAAATCGGGAAATCGGGATTCTGCGGCTCTCGAATCCGATAGCATGGCTCATTGTGACTGCGACTACATCAGACGGAAAACTCTCCGCGCGACTCATCTTCATCGCCCTCGGGGCGGCATTGGGTGGGTTCGTTTTCGGATATGACTCATCAATCGTTAACGGCACCGTGGACGCTGTCGAGCACGAATTCGGGCTCAACGCGGTAACCATCGGATTCACCGTTTCCTGCGCCCTGCTCGGCGCAGCAGTGGGAGCCTGGATAGCCGGTGTGGTCTCCGAACGCGTGGGACGCGTGCGCACCATGCTCTTCGCCTCCATCCTCCTGGCAGCATCAGCCATCGGCTGCGGCCTGTGCTTCGGCGTAACCGACCTGATCATCTGGCGCATTGTCGGCGGCATCGGCGTGGGCTTCGCCTCGGTGATCGCCCCTGCCTACATTGCCGAGGTCTCCCCGGCCGCGCATCGCGGACGCCTGGGCACCATGCAGCAGATGGCCATCGTGCTGGGCATCTTCGTGGCCTTCCTGGTCAGCGCGCTGCTGGTCTTCGTCATGGGCTCGGCGGATGCCGTCGGCTTGTTCGGCCTGACGGCCTGGCGCTGGATGTACCTGTCGCTGCTGGTTCCAGCAGTGCTCTACGGCCTGCTCTCGCTGCGCCTGCCCGAATCTCCCCGCTACCTGGTCGAGCGCGGCCGCTTCGTTGAAGCAGCTACCGTGCTGACCCGCGATATGGGCATGAACGCCGGCACGGATACCGAAAAGAAGATCGAAGAGATCCGCTCCACCGTGCACATCGAGCGCCGCCAGGTCTTCAAGGACCTGCTGGGCCGCTTCGGCTTCCACCCGCTGGTGTGGGTCGGCATCCTGCTCTCGGTCTTCCAGCAGTTCGTCGGCATCAACGTGATCTTCTACTACTCCACGACGCTGTGGAAGTCCGTCGGCTTTGCCGAATCGGATTCCTTCACGATTTCGCTGATCACCTCGGCGACCAACGTGCTGGCAACGATCGTGGCGGTGCTTCTGATCGACGTGCTGGGACGCAAGCTGCTGCTCACCATCGGCTCAGCCATCATGACCGTGTCGCTGGGCATGATGGCGGTAGCGTTCGCGCAGTCGGTCACCATCGACGGCGCCGTGTCGCTGCCGGGCAGCTGGGGCATCGTCGCCCTGGTCTCGGCCAACCTGTTCGTGGTCGGCTTCGGCGCCACCTGGGGTCCGGCCGTATGGGTATTGCTCGGCGAGATCTTCCCGAACTCGATCCGCGCCATGGCACTCGGAGTGGCAGCCTCGGCCCAGTGGATCGCCAACTTCGCCGTTTCCACCACCTTCCCGGCCCTCGCCGAGGCAGGCTTGGCATTGGCCTACGGCATCTACGCATTCTTCGCGCTGCTTTCCCTGATCTTCGTGATCTTCCTGGTCAAGGAAACCAAGGGGCGCCAACTCGAGGAGATGACCCTCTAGGCACCACCCGCAGGGCATTGCGGATTGCGCAAAGGAGGCAGGAACCAAGATGGTTCCTGCCTCCTTTTGCGTGCCCGGATGCTTACCAGGCCTTGTTGGGCACATCCACTCCTACGTCGCTTTGCAGCGAGAGCACATGCTCCAAGCTTGGCCGCCCTTCCAGCGTCGGGCCCTGGCCGGCGAGCGCCACGCTGACTGTCTGCCCCGGCTGCAGATCGACCTGCTGGCCGCGCACCCAGATCGGACGGGAGAAGGCTCCGTGCAGGGTGAAATCAATGGCTTCAGCCCGCAAGCCCACGGAAATCCTCATGCCCCGCCACCCGAGGTTGAAGCGCAGGGCCCGCCATTTCTCCGGGAGCCGCGGATCAAAGCGCAGCTGGTCGTCATCGTCGCGCAGCCCCGCGAAGCCGTAGATCAGCGCCGACCAGACGCCACCGGTCGATGCCACATGCACGCCGTCAGCGGTATTGCCATGCAGGTTTTCCAGATCCACGTTCAGCGCGTGCTCGAAATACTCCCAGGCAAGATCGCGGTAGCCCACCTCGGCGGCGAGAATCGACTGCACTGTCGCCGACAGTGTCGAGTCGCCCGTAGTCAGCGGGTCATAGTAGTTGAAATCCGCAAGTTTCTGCTCGGCGGTGAAATCGCTGGAACGCAGCCACAAAGCCAGCACCGCGTCGGCTTGCTTGATGACCTGGAAGCGGTAGATCACCAGCGGATGGTAGTGCAGCAGCAACGGCCGCTTATCCGCACCGGTATTGGCCAGGTCCCAGACTTCGCGGTTCAAGAAATGCTCGTCCTGGGGGTGGATTCCGACCGTTTCGGAATACGGGATGTGCATGCAATCAGCGGCCTTGAGCCACAGGGCGATCTCCTCGTTTTCCAATGAGTGCCTGCTGGCCAGTTGCGCGAACTCGCGCGGATGCTCTTGGGCCATTTCGGCCAGCAGCTGGGCGCTGCGGCGCAAATTGAAGCGCGCCATGACATTGGTGTAGAGGTTGTCGTTGACTACCGCGGTGTACTCATCGGGCCCGGTGACCCCATGGATATGGAAACGCTCATTGCCCTGCTCGCCACGCCAGAACCCCAGCGAGGCCCACATGCGCGCAGTTCCCACGAGGATTTCGGCGCCGCCGGCCAGCAGGAACTCGTCATCCTCCATGACCCCGAGGTACCGGTTGAGCGAATACACCACGTCGGCATTGATATGGTACTGCGCAGTGCCAGCCGGATAATAGGCGCTGGCTTCCTCGCCGTTAATCGTGCGCCACGGGAAGAGCAGGCCTTCCTCGTTCATGATCAGCGCCCGCCGGGTCGCTGCAGGAATCATCGAGACCCGGGCGCGGAGCGTGTTGCGCGCCCACTGCTGGTTCGTATAGGTCAAGAACGGCATCACATAGATTTCGGTATCCCAGAAATAGTGCCCGGAATAGCCGTTGCCGCTCACGCCCTTGGCGCTGATGCCCAGGCCGTCGGCACGTCCGGCAGCTTGGGCGAGCTGGAACAGGTTCCAGCGGATCTTGCGCTGCAGCTCGGGCTCATCGCTCTCCACCACCACATCGCTGCGGTCCCAGTAGTCGGCCATGAAACGGCGCTGGGTGCGGAAGTGCTCGTCAATCCCCAACGGCACCAGGTGCTCCAAGGCCCGCTCAGAACGCAAGAGCATCTCCTGGGCAGGATGGCGCCGCGAGGAGTGGTAGACCGCGTACTTGGAGACGCGCACGCCTTGCCCGGCTTCCAGCCTGGTGCTGATCACTTCATCGGCGCGGTCATCGTCCACCTTGCGGACCACGGACAGCTCCGCCTGCGCTCCGCCAGTGGTGGCCACCTCGTGCTCCACCATTGCTGCTACCGACATCCCGGATCCGAAGACCTGGTACGAGATGCCCAGCCGGGCGCCATCGCGGTGGGTGCCCGCCGGATGCAGCGGGTTGGCCCTGGCTTCCTCGCTCTTGCGCGGATCGGCAGGAACCCCGGCATCGGTTTCCTCCGGGGAAGCCACCTTCCGGCTGGAGCGGTACCCGATGACCGAAGACTGGATCAGCACCTGCGCCGGAGCATCGAGCAGGCGCACGTGCACGTCCTGCAGCGCCACGTGGCGATCCGTGAAGGAAATCATTGAGCGGGCAGTGACGGCTACCCGGTGCCCCTCGGCAGTTCGCCACAGGGTGTGCGCGGTCAGCGTCCCGTCAAGGAAATCCAGGCGCAGCTCATCACGCAGCATCTCCGTGCGGCCGACTTCCAGGGCTTCGTCATTGATGAACACGCGCATGGTCCGGAAATCCGGGGCGCTGATCATGGTCTGTCCGGTTTCGGCCAGCCCGAAGGCGCTCTCGGCATGGCGGATTTCCCAGGTCTCATGCAGCCCGTTGATGAATGTGCCACCTCCTTGGTCCCCCAGACCCAGTTGCGCAGCCCGTGCACCCAGAAAACCGTTGCCCAGAGAGAAAACGGTGTCTTCGGCGCCATCGCTGTCTCGCTGGTTCCCGCGCCACAGCGACCAGGAGTCCTCTTCCCAGGCCTTGGCTGCTTGCTCGGAGACCAGTTCGGAAAGGTCATGAACCACAAAATGGGCCCCTGCATCCAGCAAGGCGGCCTCATTGCCTTCGCGGGCCACGCCGATGACGCCGAAGCCCCCGGCACGCGCTGCCCTCACCCCGCTGGTGGCATCCTCGATGACGGCGCATTCTTCCGGACGCCAACCCAGATCGGCGGCGGCAGCCAGGAACGTGTCCGGGGCTGGTTTGCCCGCCAGCCGGCGCGCAGCAGCTTCCTGGCCGCTCATCACCAATGGGAAGTGCTCGGCCAGTCCTGCGGCAGCCAGTACCACGCGGGCATTGCGCGAGGAGGACACCACCGCGACGTCCAGCCCGGCATCCAGCACCTGTTGCAGGTAGGCCACGGAGCCGGCATAGGGGTCGATCCCGTCGCGCTGCAGCACTTGGGTGAACTTTTCGTTCTTCATATTGCCCAGCGCGCAGATGCTGCCCTCCCCCGGCAGATCGCTTTCATCCCCGCGGGGCAAGCTGATGCCGCGGGATTCGAGGGTGGCCGCCACCGCGTCATAACGCGGACGGCCGTCAAGCAGGTTGAAATAGTCCTCGGAAGTGTATGGGGCCACGCCCGGGTGCTTGTCGAAAAAGGTGGTGAAAAGTTCTTCCCACGCCTTGCGATGCAGCAACGCGGTAGGAGTGATCACGCCATCCAGATCAAAGAGGACGGCCTTGTAATCACGATGTCGGTACTCAGGACGAAAAGCGTTCACAATCGAAATCCTTCGAAAGAGGAGCGAATTACTGGCCGTAGTCCTTACCGTAGCAACTGAACGCGCTTGCTTCGACATACTACGATAAGAATGTGGCTCAGTGGATAGATGTATGGAATAGCGAAGACTGGCGTGAGGCAACCGCCGAGTGGATCGATGCTGCGTGCGAGGCATATGGCATTCAACGCACCGCAGGACCGGATTTTTGGCCCGCAGATTTGCACCAGATCCAGGCGGCGGTTCAGACCGGTGCCGCAGATCTGATCTTCAGCGCCAACGCTCCGGGGCTGGCTTCGGAACCAGCGACCACGGTCGCTGCCGGCCAGCTGCTGCCCGATCGCGTGGTGATGCCACTGGCTATCGACCGGATCGCCGGCTACATGCTCAGCCCGGATTTCGGGCACACCCTGGCGGATCTGGGCGATTCGGTGGAGAACTGGGAGCTGGCCATGGCCTCGCTCGGTTCCTTCCAGGTCGCGCTGATGGGCCACGAGGAAGAATTCTTTGATTCCGGGGTCACCGTGGTGGACCCGCAGTTCCTGCCCGAGCAGTACGAGCAGGCGCTGATGATGCATGTGTCCCTGGACCCGGCACACCCGCTGTACCTGGATGGATCCATGGCGGACAAGATGGTTTCGCATCTCGATGAGTTGAGGAGGGCCACCGCTGCCCTTCATGCCGGTGCGGTGCCGTTGAGCATCGAGCACGGCAACTTCGATCTGTCGCAGGTGGTGGTTCCTGCCGAGGCCGGAGACCACGGCCGCATCCTGAATCTGTCCTCCGCGCACTGGGCTCACCCCTTCTCATCCCTGAACACGCCGCTGGCCGCCATGTGCGAAGCGTGGGATTGCGATACCGGTGATGAGCGCGTGATGAAGGTGCTTTTCGCGTACCTGGACCAGTTCTCTGCCTACGGCTCAGCAGATGAGCTGTACGACCTGATTAATCCAGCCTGCCTGGTTGCGCCGCTGTCGCAGCACGAGACCTGGTTGCGCCTGCTCCTGGATGCCAGCGACGAGCAACTGCAGGAGCACGCCGAGACCGTTTTGGGAACCCTGGATATCTCCTAGGGCCGCAGTTCAAGAGCCCAGAACCCTGGCCAGCAAGGCCGCGTCATCGCTCATGATGGCGTCGGCCTTGCGCTCCATCAGCAGCCGCATGGTCGGCTCGTCGTTGATGACCCAGACATGCACCTGGGCGCCGGCTCGGTGGACCGCCTTGATGAATCGACGGGTCGCTACCGGCAGCATGCCCTGGTTCAGCGGCACCTGGACCGCCCAGAAGCCTGCCAGCAGCCGCTTGGGAACCCAGCCCAGCAGGTGGGCGCACAGCCAGATGGCGACAATTTCCCGTTGACCCGGCGAGCGCCGTATCGGAGCGGAAAGCAGGTGGCCGACCGCGGCGCTGCGTGCCGTGGAGAAGGACGCGAGGGCAATTTGCCGATGGGCTTTCCTGCGCTCGATGAGCTCGGCCAGCGGGCCGATCACGTGCTCGTCCTTGACGTCCAGGTTCAGTGTGGCGTGCGGGAACGCATCGAGCAGTGCATCAAGCGTGCACAGCGGTTCCCCTCCGGCCCGCACCATTGCCAGCTGCTCGTCGGTGAAGTCGTTGAAATTCCCGCTCGCGTCGGTCACCCGGTCCAGGCTCTGGTCATGGAACAGGTAGACCGTGCCGTTGGCTGAGGCGTGCACATCCGATTCCAGATGGGTGATGCCCAGGTCTGCGGCGCGCTGGAAGGCTGCCAGCGTGTTTTCCTCGTTGCCCGTGCGTACGCCGCGGTGCGAAAAGGCGTAGGTCATTTCAGCAGGCCTTCAATGACCTGGGCTACGCCGTCATCGGCCAGCGAGGGTGCACGGAAGCGGGCGGAGGCCAGCGCCATGGGGTGTCCGGAGGACATCGCGTAGCCGTGGCCGGCGTATTCGAGCATTTCGATGTCGTTGGGCATGTCGCCGAAGGCCATCACTTCAGCTGCGGCAATTCCCAGGCGCTGGCAGTATTCATGCAGCGTGGTGGCCTTGTGGATATCCACATGCGCCATTTCCAATAGGGAAACGTCGAAGGCGGAGTGGGTCACCGATACCAGTTCTGCCAGCTGCGGCTCAACCGAGGAATAGAACTTGTCTATCGGCAGGTGCTGGGAGCGGGCAAGGAATTTCACGATGCCCTCGGAATCAATTGACTCGCTAGCCAGATCCAGGACTGCCTGCACCCCGAAGTTGTGGTGGCGGTCGGCAAAGCCTTCACCCAGGTGCAGCCCCTTGGTGGTCTCGGCAGCGAAGGACGCGCGCGGTTCCAGCTCCAGGATGATTTCGCTCGCCCGCCGCGCGGTAGCCGCGCTGAGCGTGCGCGACCAGATCACTTCGTCTTGTTCCAGGTCGTAGAGCACCGCGCCATTGGAGCAGATGACCGTGCCCATCCCGCCGAAGGCTTCAATGATCGGGCTCAGCCAGCGGAAGGGGCGTCCGGTGACAAAGACGATCTGGATGCCAGCGTCGCGGGCTTGGATGAAAGCACGTTGGGTGCGTTCGGAGATGGTGCCGTCCTTGGCGACAATGGTGCCGTCGAGGTCCGAGGCGATCAGCTTGATCATCTACAGCTCCTGGCGGCGTGGCGGGTTCGCCCCGGCACGCTGCACGGTCACCGCGGCGGCCAGGGCCGCGAATTCCAGGGCTCGCGAAAGCTCCGCAATCTGCAGCTGGTTCAGCTTTTCGCGGTTGGCCGCGCCAATCAGTCCATGTTCGGCCAGCCAGCACAGCAGCGCGGCGGTGAAGGTATCGCCGGCACCCACGGTATCGGTGACTTCCACCGACGGCGCAGTGAATTCGGCGTCGCCGGCGCGAACGACGCCCCAGGACCCGCGCGAGCCTGCGGTGGACACCACGATCGCCGGACCCATGTCCAGCCAGGCACGGGCCGAGTCCTGGACCGAGCGCATCGGGTACAGCCACTTCAGGTCGATGCCGGAGACCCGCACCACGTCGGCCTGGCCGACGAATCGCTCGACCTCGGCCACGGTCTGCGAATGGTTGGTGACCAGCGACGGGCGCAGGTTCGGGTCGTAGCTGATGGTGGCATGGGTGCGCGCGGCCGAAAGCAGCGGCAGCAGTTCTCCGGGGCTGAACAGGGTGGCGATGGAGCCGGTGTGCACCAGCTCGGCATCCTGGGCCAGCTCCGGCCCGATGGTCGGCATCTGCCAGTAGGCGTTGAACGCGAAGGCCGCGCCGCCGGCCGGGTCGAGGATGCCATGGGCAATGACGGTGGCCTGGTCATCGGCTCCGCCCAGGTATGCCACGTTGTTGTCCTTGAGGTAATCCTCGATCTTGCGGCCCTTGTCATCGGCGCCCCAGCGGGAAATCAAGGTTCCCGGGTACCCCAGGCGGGAGAGCGCAACCGCGACGTTCAACGGGCTGCCGCCAACGAACTCCTGGGCTGGGGCGATGCCGGAGGCCAGGACGTCAACGAGGGCCTCGCCGATCACGGTCGGGTTCATGCTGCTCCTTCAGTAGTGCAGTGGTGACAGGGCACGCACGCAGGCAGCCCATTGGCTGCTGTGCGGATCGATCCAGGTGTAGTGGTCGCCCGCGAACAGCGAGAAGCTGTGCTCCTGTCCGAGCGCAGCCGCTTTCTGGGCTGCGATACGGGCAATTCTTACCGGAACATCGCCATCGTCCCGTCCATGAAAGATTACGACACGGGCATGCATTGGCCATAATTCCACCGGATTGCAGGCGCCCAATGGCGCGCCTGCGAGCATCTCGTCCACTGCGCTGCCGCTGAGCTTCAGGCGCTGCGCCGTTTCAAGGTCCAGGACCCCGGCCTGGCTGATCACCTGGGAGACCCGTGCATCATGGGCGGCCAGCACGCAGGCCAATTGCGCTCCGGCTGAATGGCCGATCAGCGTGATCGGCCCTTCTTCCTTGACCAGGCCCAGCGCGAGCCGGGCATCGGCCAGCATTTTCGCCGCGCTGCCCGGCCCACGCCGGTATTCGAGGTTGTAGGCAGGGATCCCGCGGGCGGCGAGATCCTCTGCCAGGGGCACGCCGAGGCTAGCGGTGTACTTTTCACGCCAGTATCCGCCGTGGATGATCATCACCGCTCCGCGAGCGGTGGTGCGTTCCGGCTCGTAGAACTGGACCTGCTGGTCCGGGTGCGCCCCGTAGTGCATGGTCGGCGCCCCGGCTAGTTGCCCGGGAAGACCGCGGCGCGCTTTTCGACGAAGGCGGCACGGCCTTCCACCGAGTCGGCGGTTCCGAAGGCCTGCTGGAAGGACTGTGCTTCAACCAGCAGGGCGTCATGGGTGTTCAGCGCGTCCATGTCCACCATCGCGGCCTTGGCATTGCCAACGGCCGTCGGTGCCACCTTCGCGATCTCCTCGATGGTGGCCACGGCCTGGTCAATCAGTTCCCCGGCCGGGACAACGCGGTTGGCCAGGCCAATGCGCAATGCTTCCTCGGACTTGATGCGGCGGCCGGTGAAAACCAATTCACGGGCCATCGCGTTGCCGACACGTCGCGGCAGGCGCACCATGCCGCCAAAGCCGGGCACCAGCCCGAGGTTGACCTCCGGCTGCCCAAAGCTGGCCGTCTCGGAAGCGTAGATGAAATCGCAAGCCAGGGCGAGTTCGCAGCCGCCGCCCAGGGCGAAGCCGTTGACTGCGGCGATCACTGGAACCTGCAGCTTCTCCAGGCGTTCGGTGACCGCGTGCATCTGGCGCCCGTAGGCCAGCGCCGCCGCCGGGTCCATTTCGCGCAGCTGCACGATATTGGCGCCGGCGACAAAGGACTTCTCGCCGGCACCGGTGAGGATCACGCCGCGGTATTCATAGCCGGTGGCCTCGAACCAGTCCAGGAAGGCTTCAAGGTCGTTGACGACCTCTTTTGCCAACGCGTTCAGCGACTTCGGCTGGTTGACGGTCAGGATGAGGGCCGAGCCCTGGGTGCTCAGGCTGAGGGTATCGAATTGCTTCATACCCCTAACTCTCTCACGTAACGCGCGTCACGTATTGGATTGTCAGCGGTGCTTGCGTGGCTTTGCCTTGGCACCCTGTGGCTTCTTGGATGAGCTCTTGGCCTGCTGTTTTGCCTTGGCTTGGGCTTTCGCCTTGGCCTTCTTCTGCTCATTGACGCGCTTGGCCTTCTGCTCCTGGTTGCGCACCGAAGTCTGGCGCGATGAGCTGGCGGTACGTCCGCGCACAATGCCGATGAATTCTTCGAGCAAGGCGGTGTCTTCGGTGGCGGTAGGCCAGGCGATGCCCACCTGGGTTGGCGAACCGTCTTCAATGAAGCGCACCACCACGTCCTTGCGGGCGAAGAGCCGGGCAATGGACTGCGTGGTGCGCAGCACCTGGGCGCCGGAAGCGACAACTTCCATCGCTACCGGAATGCCGCCCACGGATTCCGGGTAGTCGGCCAAGTCGAGTTGCGGGAAGGACTCTACGGTCTCCAGCGGAACGGATTCTTCGAAGTACTCCACGTCGTGGTCTTTGCCCGCGCAGACCACTTCGAGTTCCTCGTAAAGCGGGATGACGTGGCGCGTTGCGTCCTTGGGCGAGTCGCCGCGATAGCGCACGAATACTGCGTCAGCCTCGCCATTGGCCAGCAGATCCAGGATTTCCCCCTCATCCAGGCGCCAGGCTTTCAGCTCGATGGCAGGATAGCGTTCCTGGAAGCGGTCCATCCATTTGCCGGGGGTGACGCCGGTTGCGTAGGCGATTCGAAGTTTCTGCACGGGTTAAGCCTACGCTCTGCCGGGTTAAATGGCGCAGGGGGGGCCCC
>NZ_JBLVOC010000026.1:304683-321204 GCF_053543575.1 Glutamicibacter sp. AGC84 | reverse complement strand
CCGCCTGCGTCCGCGCAAGCCGGGGAGGCCTACTTGTCGGTCTTGACGACCAGAACGTCGCATGGTGCCGAGTGGGCCACCGAGGAAGCTACCGAACCGAGCACGCGGCCCAGGCCCTTCATGCCCACGTTGCCGACAACGATCATCGAAGCCTTGCGGTCCTCGGCGTCGGAGATCAGCACGTCACCTGGCTTGCCGTGGCCGGCAGCAGCGGTGATCTTGACGCCTGGCACAGCGTTCTTCACGTCGTTGGCTACGCGCTGGGCGAGCTTGCGGGCCTGCTCTGCGTCATCCAGGATCCAGGTATCGGAACCGATGGAAACGACCTCGGTGTTATCCGAAGCGTGAGCGGTGATGACCACCAGGTCAGCGTCGAGCTTGACGGCGAGTTCTGCAGCGCGGCGGGCTGCGCGCTGTGCGGTTTCGGAACCGTCTACGCCTACGATGATGGTTTCAGACATATTGTTCTCCTTATATGAGTGATGCATTAAGTGATGGGTAACACTTTATGGCCTTCAGGCCACTTTAGCCTGCAAAAAGTCCACGGCGCGCTGCCATGCGATGGCAGCCTGTTCGGGATCGTAGTTGCCGGCAGGGTTCTCGTCGTTGTGGAATGCGTGATCGGCGTCGTAGTAGAAGTACTGGACTTCCGCGCCTGATTCCTGGCGAATCTGCTCTTCCTGAGCCTTCGCCTGAGCCGGCGAGTACATCTGGTCCAGGTTCGCGTAGTGGCCCTGGATGGCCGCGCGGACTCCGGAAAAATCGTTGGGCACACCCTGGCCGACGCCATAGAAAGGCACGGCCGCGGCAATTTTCCCGCCTTGCTGGGCAGCCATCTGCAGCACGAAACCGCCACCCATGCAGAAGCCGATGACGCCCAGCTTCTCGCTGGTGACGTGCTCATTGGCCAGCAGGTAGTCCACGGCACCGCTCAATAGCTGGGCCCCGGCGGCTTCCGGGAGCTGGGACATCATCTGCCCGGCTTCTTCACCGTCGTGGGTGATCCAGCCTCCATAGAGGTCCGGAGCCAGAGCCACGAAGCCCTGCGCGGCCAGCCGGTCGGCAACGTCGCGGATATGGTCGGTCAGACCCCACCATTCCTGGATCACGATGACCCCAGGGCCCTTGCCGGACTCCGGCAAGGCGAGATAGCCATGCGCTTGCGCGCCTGAAGAAGGGAAAGTCACGTTCTGGTGCGGGGTTTTGTCCGCCATGGTGCCTCCTGCTCTGCGTGTGCCTCCAGTTTATGCAGGTCTGGACGCCATTGGCATTGACCTGCCCCACATTGCGCCAAAGTTGTTCTATTTTCCGAGCGTGACCTCGCCGATACGTTCCAGCGCATCGACCACCAGATTCCAGAAGCCTTCGTGATCCAGGTCCACCGCCACGGAAGTATTGCAGTCGGCGGAAGCCGGCGCGCGGAAGTCCGTGACGGTCATCCCCAAGGTCAGCTCGCCACGCAGCTCAACGCTGACCGGGGCCTTGACAGTGCGAACGATATCCGGGTCGATCACGTAGGCCACGGCGCATGGGTCATGCACCGGCGGTGCATCGAAGCCCTGGTGGTCTCGGTAGGCCCGGGCGAAGAAGTCCATCAGCTCGCGCACGAAGGTCGATGGGCCGGTGCCGATCTTCTCGATGCGTTCAACCACCTCGGAGGTGGCCAACGCCTGGTGGGTCAGGTCCAATCCGACCATCACCACCGGCCAGGCCTCGTTGAAGACGATGTGCGCAGCTTCAGGATCGATCTTGATATTGAATTCTGCCACCGCCGACCAGTTGCCGGTGTGGTAGCCGCCGCCCATCAGCACCACTTCGCGCACGCGTTCAACGATGCGCGGTTCCTTCCGGGCCGCCAAGGCGATATTGGTCAATGCGCCGGTGGGCACCAAGGTGATTTCGCCGGGTTCATGGCTCATCACCAGGTCGATGAGGACGTCCACGGCGTGGCGCCCATCGAGTTCGATGCCCGGCTCCGGCTGGGCCGGCCCGTCCATCCCGGAATCCCCGTGGACGTCTCCCGCGGTTTCCACTTCGCGCACCAGCGGACGGGCGCAGCCGGCCGCGAAGGGAATGCCGGTAATGCCGGCGATGGTACCCACGGCCAGCGCGTTGGCAGTGACCTTATCCAGGGTCTGGTTGCCGGCCACGGTGGTCACGGCCAGCAGGTCGATCTTGGGATTGCCATGGGCAAGAATCATTGCCACGGCGTCATCATGACCCGGGTCGCAGTCCAAAATGATCTTGCGCGGGGCATTGCTGTCCTGGGTCATGGCTTCTTCCTTCGCTCTGCCAGCTGGTGGCCGGTAGCTAAGTCGTGGGGGCGGATAGGCATCCTTTGATAATTCTTTCGCCTCCCCATGCTATCGTCAAGCGCTTAACGCAAAGCTGTCGCGTGTCACAACTCCGACTACGATGGAGCCATGAAGAATGGTGAGAAGTCCGGCAACTCGCGCGCTCCACGCCGCGTGACCGCAGCGATGGTAGCCGAACACGCCGGCGTTTCCACCGCAACGGTCTCTCTTGTTGCCAACGGGAAGTCGGCGGGCCGGGTCTCGGCCGCGAATGAGCAGCGCGTGCGTGAATCAATTCGCGAATTGGGCTACTTCGTCGACAGCATCGGCAGCTCGCTGGCCAAGGGCGTCAGTTCGCTGGTGGTCCTGGTGGCCCCGGATATCTCCAACCCCTTCTTTGCCAAGGTGATCGCTGGCGTGCGCTCGGTATTGGCTAGCGACTACCAGCTCCTGCTCTCGGTCACGGATGCCGGCGTCTCCCCCAGCGCCAGCGAAACGAGGAAGATCATGGGCCTCCGTCCGGCCGGGCTGCTGGTCCATGCCCCAAGCCAGGATTTCCTCGAGGAAATTTCGAGCAACCTCCCGCTGGTGGCCCTGGATGCCCCGGGCATCGATCCATCGATTCCTGCCGTGAATATGGACGTCGCCCAGGGAGCGCGGGAAGTCGTAGCCCATTTCGCTGCGCAGGGACACACCAGGGCCGCCTACCTGGATGCCAGCACCGGCACCGAGACCCTGGCAGTGCGCCGCGAGGCCTTCCTGGCGGCGGCAAGGGAGTACGGCATCGAAGTGCTGCCATCTTCTGTTGCCAGCTCGATGATCGACGTCACTGCGGCTTCAGCAGCCTTTGGCCAGCATTGGCCCAAGTGGCATGAATCGGGCGTGACCGCACTGGGCTGCGCAACCGATAACCACGCTTTCGGCGTGCTGCATGCTTCGCGCCTGCTTGGTATCCGCATTCCGCAGCAGCTTGCGGTGGCCGGATTCGACGACCTTCCCTACTCGGCGACGTCCAGCCCTTCCATCACTTCCGTGCAGCTCAACGCCCAGGAAGGCGGGCGCCAGGCCGCATTGAAGCTGCGCGCGCTGCTCGATGGAAAAACCCCTGACCCACTGCAGACAATGCTGCCCAGTTCGTTGATTGTCCGCGGATCGACGCTGGGCAACAAAGGAGACTAGCCGGTGAACATGCATAAATGGCCTGCCAAGGTCACTGCCGCCATCGCCCTGCTGATTGCTTTGGGCCTGATCGTCATGTCCAGCGGAGTGCTGGGCCTCATTACCGGCCCGGCAACCCCACCGGGCACCGGCATCGAATCCGCCGCGCGCAGCTGGGTGCTACTGGATTAGCTTTCCGCTCTTCGAAACTTCGGGATCGGTGCATGAGGACAAATCGAAGCAGCACGGCCGGCGCTTGCCATCACGCAGCTTGGAAATACTGGCCTCCACTCGGCGTTCGCGCGTGGAAGGGTTCTTGGTCGCACCGATCCAGCGTACCCATTCCCAGCGGGCCATGGCAGTGAGCCCTGCCCACATCTCATCCAGATCCCCAGCCTCGCCCAGGGCACTGGCCAGGTCCTGCGGAATGCCTGTTTCCGGCCAAGTTCGGGCGACCCGGGCGGTCAATTCCACTTGATCCCCCGCCTCGGCCAACAGCTGGGGCGCGCCCTGTCCATCGAGGGCCAACCAGTGGCCTCGGCGCCCGTCGGGATCTATCACGACCACGTGGCCTTCATGCGCCTGGAGAAGTTCCACCGCAACCTGTCCGCGGCTTGGCAATTTGTCGCTGGATTCCTGGTCGAGCCTGATTATCTTCCGATCGTTGACCAGATCTGCAGTTCCATTCAGTTCGAATATCTCATTGGATGCCGCCATGGGAATTTCCCTTCTCCGTTGTCCAAGGGCAGTCTATGGCACGGCGGCATTGCGCTTCCACGTGGCTAGACTGCTGTTATGACCCAACCTCCGCTGCTCGTTAGTTCCTGCCTGGCCGGCATCCCTTGCCGCTACAACGGCAAGGCGAAGGCAAACCCTGCCATCGTCGAGGCCGTGGCACGAGGAGAAGCCGTTGCGGCCTGCGCTGAGGAATTGGGAGAGCTCCCTACTCCGCGTCCGCCAGCAGAGATTGTCGGTGGCGATGGCCACGACGTGCTGGAAGGCCGGGCCTGCGTGATCGACATCAACGGCGAGGACATCAGCGGGCAGTTCATAGCTGGTGCCCAGAAGGTTTCGGATCTAGTCCAGCACCAGGGAATCACCGAGGCGATCCTGCAGGATCGCAGCCCCTCGTGCGGCTGCGGCACCATCTACGATGGCTCGCACACCGGAAAACTCGTTGCAGGCGATGGCGTACTGGCCGCCCTGCTCAAGCGCCGGGGCGTCAATGTCAGCGCGCCACCGGCAAACTGACACACCCTGCAAGATAACGATTCAGTTGCTCTTTTAAACAAAAAAATAACCCTCGATCCGAAGATCAAGGGTTATTTTCCATTTGTGCGCGAGGGGGGACTTGAACCCCCACGACCTTGCGATCACTGGCACCTGAAGCCAGCGCGTCTACCAATTCCGCCACTCGCGCATATTCTGTTTTCGTTGCCATCGTTCTTTGCAACAAGAAATAGCTTACACACTCATTTTCCGTTCACCTAATCGAAACCCTGATTTGTGGTTAGGGACACATGGGAAACCTTTTTGGGGCATTTATCGTTGATATTGACGCACTTGAGCCGCTCAAGGATTTTTCGGCATTTGCACAGCTGAAAACAGTAAGATCGAATATGAAGTTCTGTGTTCACAGCTTGGACGGCGTGAATGCAGGCTCCCAATAACCAGCCATGGACCCTAAGGAAGGAGCACGAATAATGGGCTTTCTCGACAATGTCGAACGCGGCTTAGAGAAGGTCGTCACTAGCTTCTTTCGTGGCACCAGCACCGCAGATCTCAAGCCAGTCGAACTGACTACCGCGCTACGCAATGACATGGACCGCGGAATCATGCCAATCAGCGAGGGCCGCAGCCTTGCAGCCAATGACTTCGTTGTCTCGCTGAGCACCAAGGACTACAACACCGCGCAGGGTTGGGGACGGGGCGTCGTCAACGAAATGGCAAAGGTCACCGCCGAGCATGCGGCAGCCCAGGACTACTCGGTCCACGGCGACATCACGATCCATTTTGTTTCCAAGGACGATTTCAAGCCCGGAGAAATGGAGATTGCCAGCTCGGTCAAGGAGTCCAGCTCGCGCCCAGCAGCCTCGGCTCCGGTAAAAGAGCGAGCAGCAGCGCCCGCAGCACCATCCGCCACCCCGCCGACAACCGCACAGCCACGTCCATCGGTCCGTCCGATTGCAGAGATCCCCAAGAAGCCCATGCAGAAGCAGGCAATTCTTGAGGTCGCTGGACAGCGCTACGCCCTGCATCACCACTCCATCGTGCTGGGCCGTTCGGCCAGCACCGATATTCCCGTGGATGATTCCGGCGTTTCCCGCCAGCATGTGCGCGTCGAAACCCGTGGCAAAACCAGTTTCGTCGTCACCGATCTGGGTTCAACCAATGGAACCTACGTGGACGGCAAGAAGATTTCGGAAGAAACCCGTATATTTGACGGTTCGATCATTACTATCGGACAGACAAAAATCGTCTTTCGGCTGATTACCTCGAACAACGGAGGCCGCGCGTGAACGACCTGGTTCTAAGCTTGTTCCGATTGGGCTTTTTGGTCCTCATCTGGCTGCTCGTATTAAGCGTTGTCGGATCGATGCGCCGCGACTTGGCCATCGGATCGCGGGCCCGCACCGGCAAGCCCAGCGCTCGGGAACTGAAGAAGAATCCTGAGCTGGCGGAACCAGAAGTGCCTGCGCGCAAGGCCGCCACGTCATTGGAAGTTGTTGAGGGCCCACTGGCCGGCAGCAGCATTCCCCTCCGCGGCCAACCGATCATGTTCGGGCGAGCTCAGGATGCCACTGTCGTTCTCGATGATGACTACGCTTCGGGACGCCATGCCCGCCTGTTCCCGCAGGGATCGCGCTGGTTCATTGAAGATCTCGGCTCAACCAACGGCACCTTCGTGGGTGACAACCAGCTCTCACGCGCCCAGGCAGTGGAGCCCGGCCAGCGAATCCGCATCGGAAAGACTGTCCTGGAATTGAAGCCCTAGCTTATGGCCCTCAAACTAAAATTTGCTGCGAAATCCGACGTGGGACGGGTTCGCAAGAAGAATGACGACTCCGCCTACGCCGGCGCATACCTCGCGGTGCTTGCCGATGGCATGGGCGGACACGTCGGCGGTGACGTGGCGTCAGCCTCCACCGTGCTTGATTTGGTGCATCTGGACCACGATGGCACCGCAGATCCGCAAAATGCCCTGCCGGATGAGATCCAGGCCGCCAATTTGGTACTGAATGAACTCGTTGGCGCCAACCCGAAGCTTTCCGGGATGGGCACCACCGTCACTTCCCTGCTGCTCTCGGGAAGTACCCTGCATATGGCGCACATCGGCGACTCCCGCGCGTACCGCTTGAAGCACGGGGTCTTCGAGCAGATCAGCAAGGACCACACCTTCGTGCAGCGGCTGGTCGACGAAGGCCGCATCAAGCCGGCCGAGGCCGAGGTCCACCCGCATAAGAACGTGCTCTTGCGCGTGCTGGGCGACTCGGATGCCTCCCCTGAACTCGATGTCGACCAGTTCGAAGCAGAACCCGGCGAACGCTGGATGCTGTGCTCTGACGGACTCACCGACGCGGTGCCGGTTCCGGTAATCGAGCAGATCATCCGCACTACCGCCGATATGGATGAAGCGGTCAATGACCTGGTTGCCATCACCTTGAAGAATGGTGCGCCGGATAACGTCACCGTGGTGATGTTCGAGGTTGTCGAAAACGCTGTCGTCGAAGGCGAAGCGCCCGCAGAACCAGAACCCGCACCGGATACCGGCCAGCTCACCATTGCCGCCGAAGGCGATGTCGAAGCCAGCGCTTCGCTGCTCCGCCATGAGATTTCCCAGCGTCCCCACCTGCTGGTGGGCGCCGCCCAGCTTGCGACGCAAACCGGCCAGATCCCGGTGGTGACCCAGCACACCGGCGAACGCCGTGCAGCTGCCTTGCTGACCCACCGTTCCCCGGCGGCCGGCGAGGTGCTGGATCCACTGGATGCTCCGGTGCAGCAGCGCCGTTGGATGATGCCGATCCTGCTGACCTTGACGGCTTTCTTCGTCATTGCCCTGGGCGTCTGGGGCTACATGTGGACCCAGACCCAGTACTTCGTGGGCACTGTCGATGGAAAGGTCGCAATCTACAAGGGCGTTCCCCAGGAACTCGGACCGATTTCGCTCTCCGAGGTCGATACAGTCAGCAAGGTGCCGCTCGAAGCCCTGCCGGAGTATTCACGCCACCGCGTTGAATCGACCATCTCGGCAGAGAACCAGCAGCATGCCCAGATGATCATCCAGGAACTGCTGGTCACCGCGAAGCAGAACTGCCCGGTCACCGTTCCCGGATCCTCGGATTCCGCCAACCAGCTCGAACTGCCCGCCTACTGCCAGGAGATAATGCAATGACCGAAGTGCAAACCGCACCGGTGCCTCGGCGCAATCTCGAGCTGCTGCTGGTGCTGCTGGCCCTCTGCGTGGGCGGTGCCGCGTTCTATCTGGTGGGCAGCTCCACCGAGGATGTCGACAACACCGACTTCTACGTGCAGATGGGCATCCTGGCGGCACTATCCCTGACGGTTCATGTGCTGCTGCGCATCTTCGCCAAATATGCCGATCCGGTAATACTTCCGATTACGATTGCGCTGAACTCCCTTGGCTTAGCCATGATTCACCGCATTGACCTGGCTAAAGGAACGTCCCAGTCGGCGCGCCAGCTGCTCTGGACCGCCATCGCCATCGTCATTGCTTCGGTCGTTCTCTGGGCAATCAAGGACCACCGCCTGCTGCGTCGGTTTACCTATATCGCCCTGCTGCTATCGGTCGTATTGCTCCTGCTTCCGTTGATTCCCAAACTGGGTGTCACGATCAACGGTGCCCGCATTTGGATCCGCATGGGCATGTTCTCGCTGCAGCCAGGCGAACTCGCGAAGATCACCTTGTCGATCTTCTTCGCCGGCTATCTCTCGTCGAACCGCGACTTGATCCTGATGGCTGGCCGCAAGTTCGGACCGCTGCAGCTGCCCCGCCTGCGGGATATGGCTCCTATGGTTATCGCTTGGCTGCTCTCCATCGGCGTGCTCGTGGTGCAGCGAGACCTCGGTTCCGCGATCCTCTTCTTCGGCCTGTTCATCGTGATGATCTACGTGGCAACCGCGCGTATTTCCTGGGTGCTCATCGGTGCCTTGATGGTTGTCGCCGGCGGCATCGTCGCGGGCCTGACCATGGGACACGTGACCCGCCGCCTGGACGTCTGGCTCAACGCCTTTGACCCTGCGATCTACCAGGCCAAGGGTGGCAGCATGCAAATCGTCGAAGGCTTATTCGGCATGGCTGACGGCGGCTTGTTCGGCACCGGCCTGGGCGCTGGTTCCCCCTACCGTGTTCCGCTGGCCAACTCCGACATGATCATTGCCTCCTTCGGCGAAGAAATTGGCCTGATCGGCGTGGCCGCGATCATCCTGCTCTACATGCTGCTGATCTCCCGCGGCTTGCGGGCCGCCTTGGGCTCGGCCGATACCTTCGGCAAGCTACTGGCTGCAGGCCTGTCCTTCACCCTGGGCCTGCAATGCATCGTGATCATCGGAGGCGTCACCCGGCTGATCCCGCTGACCGGCCTGGCAACGCCATTTATGGCCGCCGGCGGCTCATCGCTGCTGGCGAACTGGATCATCATCGCGTTGCTGCTCCTGATCTCCCACAACTCGCGCCGTCCGAAGACTGGCGGCGTAGGACCAACCGATGAATTTGCAAGTGCCAGCACGACCCTTACCTCCAGCACCAAGGCGGTGACGAAAAAGTGAATCATGCAATCAAGCGCGTTTGGGTTGCGCTAACCGTCCTGTTCGTCATCTGCCTGGGTGGACTGAGCTACATCCAGTTCTTCGACGCCAAGCCGCTCTCGGAGAATGCGTTGAACAAGCGCGAACTCTACCGCGAGTTCGACCTGCCCCGCGGCGCGATCCTGGTCGACGGCAAGCCAATCGCCGAATCCGTTCCGACCGATGATGGCCAGTTCGAATTCCAGCGTGTTTACCACGACGCGAAAACCTACGCCCACCTGACTGGCTACTATTCGCTAGCGAATGGCACCACCCAGCTCGAATCGCAGCTGAACGACTGGCTGACCGGCACGAGCTCGGATCTGCTCTTCGACCGCTTGTCGGCCATGTTCACCGGTACCCGTTCCGAAGGCGCCTCGGTTGAGCTGACCATTGACGGGCAGTTGCAGAAGACTGCCTTCGAAGCGATTCCTGACGACTTGAAGGCCACGATCATCGTGACTAATCCGAAGACCGGTGACATCCTGGCGATGGCTTCCAAGCCAAGCTACAACACCAACCTGCTGGCGGTGCACTCGACCTCCCAGGCGGCCCAGAACCTGAAGGACATCAGCAACACCGACGGCTTGAGCCCCTACCGGAACCCGGCCATCAGCAATCCGGTGACTCCAGGATCCTCGTTCAAGATCCTCAGCACCGTTGCGGCCCTGGAATCGGGCAAGTTCGATATGGAAACCCCCATCGACAATCCGGTGTCGGTGAATTATCCGCATTCGACCGCTAAGATGAACAACTTCAACGAGGGCATTTGCGCGCGGGATACCCGGGCAAGGCTCGAGTTCATCTTTGCCCAGAGCTGCAACACCCCGTTCATGGAAATCAGCCAGACCGTCGGCAAGGATGCCTTCACCGAAGTTGCCGAGCGCTTCGGCTACGGGCAGCAGCTGAGCATCCCGCAGAATGTTGTTCCTAGCGAGTTCCCTTCTGCTGAGGCCAATGAAGCGCAGATGGCGCAGATGGCAATCGGCGAATGGGAAAACAAGGCTACTCCGCTGCAGATGAACATGGCCGCCATGGCCATCGCCAATGACGGCGTGATCATGAAGCCGAATTTGATCGGCAAGGTCATCGCGCCGGATCTTCGAGTGATCGAGGACCCGAAGCCGGAGAAGTTCTCCACGGCCACCACCCCGGAAGTTGCCGAACAGCTCACCGAGCTGATGGAAGGCCCGGTTGTGAGCGGTACGGCCATGAACGCCCGCGTTCCCGGCGTGGATTTCCGAGCCAAGACCGGCACCTCGCAGCGACCGTCAGAGAACGGAGTCCGCATGGTGAACTCCTGGATGACCGGTTTCGCACCGGCCGATGATCCGCAGGTTGCCATCACGGTCAATATTCAAGACGTAGATTACAACACCGGCCACAACACGGCAGGTGCACTTATGAAGACGATGTTAGAGGCGGTGTTCAACAAGTGAGGCCAGTAACCGGCACCACCTTGGGCGGTCGTTACAAGCTGACCGACCGCATTGCGATCGGTGGCATGGGCGAAGTTTGGAAGGCACGCGACCAGGTCCTAGGACGTCTGGTAGCGATCAAGATCCTCAAAGAGGAATACACCGATAACGAGAGCTTCCTGACGCGTTTCCGCGTGGAAGCACGCCACACCGCGCTGCTGAACCACCCTGGCATCGCTGGCGTCTTCGACTACGGCGAGGAACAGGGCTCCGCCTATCTGGTGATGGAACTGGTTCCCGGCCCGCCGCTGTCCACCATTATCGAACGCGAGCGCAAGCTCGACGTGGACCGTACGCTCTCGCTGATCGCGCAGACCGCCCGCGCGCTGGCAGCAGCCCACGAGCACGGCCTGGTGCACCGCGATGTGAAGCCGGGCAACATCCTGGTGATGCCTTCGGGCGTCGTGAAGATCACCGACTTCGGCATTGCCCGCCTTGCTGACCAGGTTCCGCTGACCGCCACCGGGCAAGTAATGGGAACCGCCCAGTACTTGGCCCCGGAACAGGCCACCGGGCAGATCGCCACCGGCAGCTCTGACATCTACGCCTTGGGCGTGATCGGCTACGAGTGCCTGGCAGGACGCCGTCCGTTCACCGGCGAATCGCAGATCGCTATTGCCCTGGCGCAGGTCAACGATGCTCCCCCGGCGCTGCCGGATTCCATCCCGGCACCGGTACGCCAGCTGATCATGTCGATGCTGGCCAAGAACCCGTCGGATCGCCCGAAGGACGCAACGGCGCTGGCGAAGGCCGCCGATGCACTGCGCTCCGGTGATACTAATACCGCGACCTTGGCCGTTCCCGGCATGCTGGCCACCGGTATCGCCACCGACGCAACCCAAGTGGTCAACATGGGTAACGACGCCACCCAGGTGGTGCCGCGTGCTGATTCCGCGCCGACGATGACCAATGCGATGCCGACCGTGGTGGAACCTGCCGGCACTACCAGCGGTTTCTCCGGGTCCAGTGCCGCAGCCGGCGGATTCGATGACGAGGACGTGGATACCCAGGATCCGGCTGGCGAGGCCGGGGCCAAACGCAGCCCTTGGCTGATCCCGCTGATCGTGATCATCGCGCTGGCCGCCGTGATTGCCTTGCTGGCGTGGCTGATCCCTGCCATGAGCAGCGACAAGGACAACCAGCCGACGGCCTCGGTCACGCAGAGCACCGATGTTTCCCAATCCCCTTCTCCGACCGAGGAATCCACCGATCCTTCGGAGGAAACCACCGAAGCATCGGAGACCTCCGAGTCTTCTTCGCCGACCCCGAGTGAAACCGTGGCCTACGTAGAGGTTCCGGCCTCGCTGGTGGGCCAGGATATCGACACCGTGACGGCAGAGCTGGAGGGCAAGGGCCTGGTCGTTGACGCGACCCCGCAGGAAACCAATGAGTACGAGCCACGCGAAGTCATTTCGCTGAACCCGACCGGCAGCGTCGAAAAGGGCGAAACCATTTCGATTACCTACGCCATGGCTCCCGAAACCGTTGGCGTTCCTTCGGTAACCGGCATGGGCTACGAAGCTGCGCAGAAGCGCATCCAGGACGCTGGGCTGGCCGTGGCCAAGGGCGAGGAACGCCATGACTCTTCGGTCGCTGGCACGGTGCTTGCGCAGGACGTTCCAGCCGGCAGCGAAGTAGAGCCGGGCACCACGGTGACCCTGGATATTTCCATGGGCCCAGAAGAACCCGAAGCATCCGAGTCCGCTACCCCGTCGGCATCTGAATCCCCAGAAGCTGCAGAGCCGGACCAAAGCGAAGCGCCATGAGTGAAGTCGAAGCCTTGCCCCCCGGCTTGCCACGGTTGATCAACGATCGCTACGAGATCGAATCGCTGGTAGGCCGCGGCGGCATGGCGGATGTCTATCTTGCCACCGACCATGTGCTTTCGCGCAAGGTCGCGGTCAAGGTGCTGCGCCCGGATACCGCAAGCAACCCCATGGTGGTCAATCGATTCCGCCGTGAAGCCAAGGCCGTCGCGGGCCTGAGCCATCCGAATATCGTTGCCGTCTACGACACCGGCGAGCTGCCTGCTACCGATCATAGCCGTGAGCGCTTGCCCTTCATGGTCATGGAATACGTGACCGGCCGGACTCTGAAGCAGGTGATCGCTTCGGGCGATGTCGACGCTTCCTTCGCTGTGCACGTCACCCGCGGCGTATGCAATGCCCTGGATCATTCGCACAATAACAATGTCGTCCACCGCGACATCAAGCCGGCCAACGTGATGGTGACCGATGCCGGCCACGTGAAGCTGATGGACTTCGGCATAGCCCGTGCCTTGGACACTTCGGCGACAATGACGCAGACCGCCGCTGTGGTGGGAACCGCCCAGTACTTCTCTCCTGAGCAGGCACGCGGCGAACAGGTCGATTTCCGTTCGGATATCTACTCTGTTGGCTGCCTGTTCTACGAGCTGATGACCCAGCGCCCCCCGTTCACCGGTGATTCGCCGGTTTCGGTCGCGTACCAGCACGTTGGCGAGATTCCGTCAGCGCCCAGCGAGGTCAAGCACGACGTTGACCCGATCTTCGACCCGATCGTTTCCAAGGTTCTGTCCAAGGAACGCGATGACCGTTTCCAGAGCGCAGGCGCTTTCGCGGCTGCGTTGGAAGATGCACTGAACGGCATTGAATTCCATGATGACGAACCGGCACCATCAACCTACACCTTGCCGATATACGGCATGCACGGCGAGACTGAAACCGGGTTCATCGCGCAGTCAGCGCTAGGCACCAGCCAGCACCCGGTCTTCGTCGAAGATGAGGCTCCCGAAGCTCCTGCACGGCACAAGTCCAACCGCGGCCTGATCATCCTGCTGACCATCATTGCCCTGATTGCTGTGGGTATCGCCAGTTTCCTGGTGATCCGCTCGATCCAGGCCGAGGCTGAAAAGCGTGCCCCAGTTGCTGTGCCCAAGGTCCTGGAGATGTCCGAAGACGACGCACGTGAATTGCTGCGCGATTCCACCTTCCAGGTGCGTGTAGAGCGGGAATTCAGTGATGAAGTAGAGCAGGGCAAGGCGACCCGAACCGACCCGGCAGAAGGGTCCATGGTTTCCAAGGAATCCACGGTTGCGCTATTCATTTCCGATGGTTCGGAACAGCGCACGATTCCCAAGGATCTGGCGAACCAGTCCGAGACGGCTGCCCGCGATGCCCTGCGTGAAGCTGGCCTCGAAGTGGGTGAAGTCAGCCGGGAGAACTCTGCAACCATTCCAACCGACTGGGTTATTGGCACCAGCCCGGAGCTGGGCTCCAAGGTGAAGGCCGGCAGCGAAGTCGACCTGATCCTTTCTACCGGCATGGTGACCGTTCCGGTCGTTACCGAGATGAGCCGTGAGGAAGCTGAAGAGAAGCTCTCTGCGGACGACATCGGGTTGGAAGTTCAGTTCGATGAGGTGGCAACCGACGACTACCCTGAGGGAACCCTGTTCAAGCAGTCCCCCGAGGCCTCCGAGGACGTGGCTCAGGGAAGCCTGGTGAAGATTTCTGTGGCCAAGGCTCCGCCGGCACCAGAACCAAGTGAAGAACCATCGCCCAGCGGGACCGAATCTCCAGATTCAGAAGAATCCGATGATCCGTCCGACAGTGCTTCGCCTACCAGTGACGCTCCGGCTCCTTCCAATGGGAACGGCCCGCCAGATCGGACTAACCCGCCACGGGAAAACGGGCGCGACCGATAGGCTGCTAGGCTACTCTCCGCTGAAGAGCGGGCTCAGGGTCGTGGCCTTCTTGGCTGCCCCCTGAAGTCCTACGAATTCCAGCCAATTGCCCAGCATCTGGTATCCCTGCTCGGTCAGCACCGACTCTGGGTGGTACTGCAGGCCCCATAGTGGTGCTTCCCGGTGCGCCAGCCCCATGATGACTCCCCCGGCGGTAGCAGCGATGATTTCAAGCTCAGCAGGGATGCTCTCGCGTACGGCTGCCAGGGAGTGGTAGCGCGTTGCGGTGAAGGGGTTGGCTACCTGGTTGAAGACCGGGTGGTTTTCGTGGCTCACCAGCGAGGTCTTGCCGTGCATTAGTTCTTCGGCGTGCGTGACCGTGCCGCCATAGGCTTCAGCGAGCGCCTGATGCCCAAGGCAGACACCGAGCATTGGCTTGCGCTGCTGCCCGCACCACTTGATCAGATCGATGCTGACACCCGCTCCTGCAGGCTCGCCCGGGCCCGGGGAGATCAGCACACCGTCGTATTCCGCAGCCAGCTTGGTTGCTTCCCCAACGCTCAAATCGTCGTTGCGGTATACGGTGGTTTCCGCGCCCAGCTCCTGCAGGTAACCCACGAGGGTGTACACAAAGCTGTCGTAATTATCGATCACGAGGATCCTGGTGCTGCTCACGGGGTGCTCTGGCCAATCGTTGAATCGGTGAATGGGCTGATGTACTGGTTCAGCCATGGGAAAACGTACATCATCAGTAATAGCACGATCGCGGCAATGAGAATCAATGCTTCAAAAATACGAAGCCACAAAGGGCCGGGCAGATTTCTAAATATCCAGGCGTACATCTCTTCTCCTAGCTCGTTGCGTCGATGACCATGTCACGGATTTCCTTCGGCGGACCTGCATCCAGAGGACGCCAATCGGTGAGTTCCGAATACGCGATCATGCGTTGCTGGGTCGAGTACTTCGGATGGCAGGTGGTCATGGTCAAGATGGACTTCGTTGGTTCCACTCCCCACTGGTGCGGGGTAGGCAACAGGACATCGCCATTGGATGGAGCCACAATCTCGGTGGCGTACCAGGTGTAGGTGTAATACCCCTGTGCAGTCTGCAGATAGATCTTGTCGCCGTCTTGCAGCTTGTCAATATCCCAGAAGACCTGGCCATGGGTCTGGCGGTGGGCCGCTACGGCGAAGTTGCCCAGCTCCCCCGGTTGCTGCGTGGTCGGGTAATAGCCAATGCCGAGGTTATCGATCACGTGGTCTTCCACTCCGTAGGTCACCGGGTGGTGCGATCCGCTAGCGCCAAAGCGCGGGAAATACATGATCCCGAAAGTTTCTCCGGGAGCCAATTCCGTGACCGGAGCCGGACCGTAGTCCTTCTCCTCTTCCTCCTCGTTGCCTTCCGGCACCACGACCTCGCCAAGTTCTTGCACGAGGTTTGCGGTGACTTCCTTCTGGGCCTGGGCCGAGTCGATATTCGTCCACCACAGTTCCCACACCACGTAGAGCATCAGCAAGATGCCAAGGGTGATCAGCAGTTCGCCAAAGAATCCGGCAATACGGTTTCCTGCCGACGGTCGTCGGTGCTGCATGCGACGTCCCTGCGCAGTGGCTGATCGGTTCACGGCGGTCTGGCTCCTTAAGGGAAAGAAATGCGCGAAATAGGTCAACTAAGATGGGTCGATACTGGCCAAAACCCAGAGTTCCAGCGGGTAACGGCTAGTATGGAAGCTACGTAGGAATGCACTAAGCAGTTCTCAGCATTCTTGCACCCAAGCCTACCGGGAAGACCTGAAGGTCACCCACATTTACTACATTAAGCAGATGAAGCCGAGGGAGCATTCGAGTGCCGGAGTCAAAGCCACGACGCAAGAAGAATTCACAGCCGCAGGAGACGCGCCAGAGCGCCCATGCCATCGATAAGCCGATGCCGGGCTGGTACAAGCCAGTCATGTTCGGACTGATGCTTCTGGGCTTGCTGTGGATCATCGTTTATTACGTTTCGCAGACCCTGTACCCGATTCCGAATATCGGCGGTTGGAACATCGTTGTCGGCTTCGGTATTGCGATGGTCGGCTTTTTCATGACAACGGGCTGGAAATAGCCGTATCGCCCGCCCCCTGCTG
>NZ_JBLVOC010000026.1:300250-304663 GCF_053543575.1 Glutamicibacter sp. AGC84 | reverse complement strand
GGGGGGGCCGGCGAAGTTGTTTAATGGCGGCTTTTGATATTAGTGGCTGACGGCTTTCAAGCCGATGATGCAACCAACCAATCCGAGAATGAAGACCATCTTCAGTACGCTGAAGGCTTCCTGTCCGGTGGCCATCGAGTAAATGACGGCAAGCGAGGCTCCGATGCCTACCCAGATGGCATATGCAGTGCCGACGGGAATTTCCTTCATGGCGTAGGCCAGTCCACCCATGGACACAACCAGCGCCGCGAAGAAGACGATGGTCGGAACGAGTTTGGAGAACCCCTCGCTCATGCCAAGAGCGATGGCCCATACCGCTTCGAATAGTCCGGAAACGATCAAAATTACCCAATGCATGCCAGATACTTTCTGGCCGTCTTGTCGCGCTCCGGGTACGGCTCCCTCGTCCGGGTCCAAGCAATGATTGCTGGTGACCACCTCAGGCTAGCAAATGCAGGCCTTGCTGTCTCGCGGCTGTGACCAAAATGCCACCTATCCTCGCGAGGATCTGCGAGTCCACAGCCCAGCGCTGAAAATACAGTGGCACATCGATAAACCATTGCTCGTTGAGTACCTGCAGCCCGCTGGCTTTCTGCAGCTGCGTTTCTGGAATCATCCCCCACCCCATCCCCGCTTCTATGGCCGCAACGAACTGCATGGAATCTGGAACATGGTGGACTTGGCCTTCCGGTCGCGCTTTAGCCCCGGCAACCCGCTGGAGCATCTCATGCTGCAAGGGATCCTCACGATCGAAGACCACCATCGGAGTGCGAATGAGCTCTTCCACGGCCCCAGTAGGTACATGGCGTTGGACCACCGAAGCTTGCGCGGCTGCGCGATAGCGCAGTGCACCCAGTTTGTCACTGATGCAACCCTGGATATTCTCCTCCGCATTGGTGACCACGGCGCTGACGCGACCGGTTCGAAGTAGCTCCAGTCCCCTGTTTTCATCGGTACGCACTATTTCACAGGAGAGGTCTTCGAACTTCGCGAGCTCGTAGAATACCGGACCGAACCAAGTGGAGAGCGAATCCGCGTTGACTCCAATGGCGATCGGGATCGGATTTTCGGAGGCTATCTCTTTGGAGAACTCTGCACTGAGCAGCGTCATCTGTCGCGCATAGCGCAGAACTTTCAGTCCATGCTCGGTAGGCCTAACCGGGCGACTGCGGACGAGCAGGACTGCGCCCAGGCGGTTCTCCAAGGCCTTGATGCGCTGGCTGACGGCCGAAGCGGTCACTCCCAGATCAATCGAGGCATCGTCGAAGCTTCCCGCATCAACTACCGCAAGCAGGGTTTCGAGGTGTTCCACATCCATGTTCACATTAGGAACTCTAATCTAGAATCAGAAGCTTAAGTTCGACGCAGATCAGCTAATCTCTTACAGTTTCTACATGCTCTCTGGATCCTTGTTCTTCGGCTTTACCACTGGCCTGTCCCTCATCGTCGCCATCGGTGCGCAAAATGCGTTTGTGCTGCGCCAGGGAATCAGGAAAGAGCATGTTTTCATCACCGCTTTGGTGTGCTCATTATCAGATGCGATCCTGATTGCCGCCGGAGCCAGCGGCATGGGAGCGCTTGTCGACCGAGCGCCCTGGATATTGGTGATTGCGCGAATAGGCGGTTTCATCTTCCTGGCAAGCTACGCGATTTTCGCTTTCCGCCGAGCACTGAAGCCCGAGGCGCTGAAAGTCTCAGGGCTCCCCGGTGCAACAACAGCCGTCTCGATCATCGGAACGACGTTGGCCCTCACCTGGCTGAATCCACATGTCTATATCGACACGGTACTGCTTCTTGGTTCAATTGCTACTTCCCAAGCCGCAGGCGCACCCTATTTCGCCACTGGTGCGATCATTGCCAGCTTCACTTGGTTCTTCGCACTTGCCTACGCCGCACGTTTCCTTGCCCCGCTCTTTGCCAACCCCAAGGCGTGGCAGGTACTTGATGTACTTATCGGAATCGTCATGCTCATCTTTGCCATCATGTTGATCCTGCCAGTTCTCACCAAGTAATCCACAGGCAAACACTCTTATCCACAGCGACTGTGAACAACTTTTATAAACAGTTGTTCACAAAGTTATCCACAGCTGGGGAGAACTTGGGTAGAGTTCACAATTTTTCGGATAAAGTACAGGTCAACGGAGATATTGGAAACTGAAATGACATGCTTGTAAGTTATTAACACTGTGGATTCCGGCTGTGGATAAGGCGTGATTCCGCTTATTGAACCGTGATTCTCATGATTCGTTTAAACTTTCGAACCCGAAGTTATTAACAGTCGGTGGATTCGTATATGCACTATCTACAGGGGTTGTTAAAAAGTTATCCACAACTGGGGACAAGGTTGTGAGTATTGGGTACTCCAAGGCGAATATCCCTGATATCACGGGGTCTTGGGGCTGTTAATAACCACTAGGCCTCGAGAGTTACACGCTTGTAAGTTATTAACAGTGTGGATAAGCAGTGTGGATAACTGCATTGCTTCTTTTCGAACTATCCCAAGGGCCACTTCACTGCTTCCGTGGAGAGGTAAAGGGCTGCCAGCAACGCAATCGACAAGGCCGTGAGTAAAAGTATCTGGGTACGCGCACGCTGTGGATTACTTCGCGGGATCAGCACAATGCAGCAGGCTGCGAGGATACCCAATATCGCTCCGCCCAGATGCCCCTGCCACGAAATACTGGGAATAACGAAGCCGAGAACGACATTCAGCGCCAGGATAATTCCCATGGAGCGAAGTGCCTGCTTGTTGGAACGGAACACTACGAAAGTTGCGAGGAACAAGCCTGCCAGTGCGCCCGAAGCGCCGAGCGTGGCGCTGATCGGGTTGCTCAGCAGGAGAACGCCCAGTGAACCGCCAAAAGCGCTGAGCAGGTATAGCCAGGTGAAGCGCAGCCGTCCCATCCTTGGTTCGAGCATGGTGCCGAAGATGTAGACGCCGTACATGTTCATGGCAAGGTGCAAGAAGGAGCTCGTGGAGTGGGCAAAGGCGCTGGTGATCAGGCGCCATGGCTCATAGGCGGCCAGAGCCGGCGCAAGTACAAGCTGATTGGTGAATCCAGGGATGATCCACTGCAGCAGATACACCAGCACGTTCAGGCCGATGAAAGTGTAGGTGATAACAGGAGCACCGGATCGAGCCCGGCCACCGAATTGGGTCTTCTGCCGCGGCAGGTTCTTATTGGCTTGCGCGACGCAGTCTACGCATTGCACACCTACAGGCGCAGAGACCTGGCACTGCGGGCAGACCGGACGTCCGCACCGGTGGCATGAAACATAGGACACCGTCTGCGAGTGTCGATAGCACGTCGGAGTTGCTTGGCCCTCTGGGAAAACCTGTCCAAAGGACATCAGTACCTGCCTTGAGTTGGGGGAGAAGGATTAAATACTCGAGGCCCCGACAATGCCGCTAGGGAATCGTCAGAGCCTCGGGTTGGTGCGCCTGTGTTGTTACAGGGTCTCGATGTCGACCGAGTTGATAACGACGTCTTCCAGTGGCTTGTCACGGCCATCGGTAGCAACGGCGTTCAGCGCGTCAACGATCTTGCGCGAGTCAGCGTCAAGGACTTCACCGAAGATGGTGTGCTTGCCCTGCAGCCAGGTGGTAGGAACGGTGGTGATGAAGAACTGCGAACCGTTGGTTCCACGGCCCATGCGGATGCCCGCGTTGGCCATGGCCAGCTTGTAAGGCTCGTTGAAGTTCAGTTCTGGGTGGATCTCATCATCGAACTGGTAGCCTGGGCCGCCGAAGCCCTGGCCCAGTGGGTCGCCACCCTGAATCATGAAATCAGAAATGATGCGGTGGAAGATGGTTCCGCTGTACAGCGGGGTGTTGGTCTTCTTGTCACCGGATTCTGGGTGTACCCACTCCTGCTCACCGGTCGAGAGGCCAACGAAGTTCTTTACGGTCTTTGGTGCGTGGTTGCCGAAGAGATCGACAACGATATCGCCCAAAGTAGTGTGAATCGTGGCTTTATGAGTTGCGTTTGCGGTCATGCCTTCATTCTTCCATGATCTATGCTCGACCCGCTAAATACTGACGTACGCGTTGAGAGAAAATTTGGACCATTCTTAGGTTGCTTGTCCGATACTGCTGGCCACTGGGCATAGAACTGCCTAGTCTTGAACTGTCGGTTAGCGTGAATTTTTTCGGATCGGGAGCAATGCATGAGCAAGAAGAGCAAAGCAGGAAAAGTACTAGCCGTTGGCTTGATTGCGGGACTTGTCGCAGTGCTGGTAGCTGTGTGGAAGGCCTCGAAACCAATTGAGGATCCATGGGAAAACGAACCACTTCCAGCACAACCGCACGAGCCTGTTGAATCGCGTGAAGCCAGCGTGGAAGAAATCCGCGAAATCCTCGAAGATGACAAATAAAGCCGTCTAGGCCGCTTTGGGTTGGGGGTTGCCCTCGAA
>NZ_JBLVOC010000026.1:288487-300228 GCF_053543575.1 Glutamicibacter sp. AGC84 | reverse complement strand
CACGAGGGCACGCCCAACAAGTATCACGGCCAACCCGGCATAGGTAGCGATAGGAACTACCTGCCCCAAGAACATTGCCGCCAGGATTGCCGCGCCAGGAATCTCGAGCAGAATCAGCGTCGAGACCGTGAGCGGACCGAGCACGCTGAGCAAATGATTCATGGCGGTATGGCCAAAGATCTGCGCGCAAAGCGTCAGCAGAATGATCGCCATCCATCCTCGGGCGTCGAAACCCCAAATCGGCGTTCCAGTCAGGAAACACAGGATTAGCAGCACTGCGGCGGTAATGGCATAGCAGCTCGAGGCATACGTTGAAGTTCCCAAGGTCCTGCGAGCCACGGATCCGGCCAGCGTGTACACAGCGGCCAAGACGCCACCGGCTAGTGCCAAGAGGTCGCCAATGATGGCATCACGTCCCAGCCCCATGTCGAATCCCGTGATGATGATTGCACCAAGCAGCGCAATGCCCATGCCAAGGAAAACCTGCGTTCGATATTTGGTTCCGCGAAGAACCTGGTAAATCGCGATCCAGACACCTTGGATGCACACCAGTGCCGTTCCAGCAGCCACGCTGGTTAGTCGCATCGAATACATGAAGCACACGAAATGCAGTGCGAGAGCTACACCTGCTACCCCGGTGAAGAACCATTCTCGCCCGGTCATCTGCAGATAAGCTTTGGAGTTCTTTCGCAGTGCCGGTGCGCTGAGCGCGGCCGCCGCAGCTCCATTGCGCCAAAAGGCCATGGAGAGAACCGGGACACCAGGGAAGGCGGCAATAATGGGGCCGGATGCCGAAATCCCGAGAATTCCGACCAAGGCAAGCAAGATGGTCACCAACCAAGATTACAGTTTCCCAGCGCATGGGCTTCATTCGAACTCGGAACGTGCCGGATCCGGCGAATACTTGGACAGATCAAGATATTCTTATGATGGAATACTTTTATCCGTGCCCGCACTCTCGAGCTATTTAGCGTCTTTTCTCCGCCAATAAGCTGCGATCAATGCGCCGGACAAGTTATGCCAAACAGAGAATACGGCACCTGGCAGAGCGGCTTCAGGCGAGAAGTATTGCTTCGCTAGCCCACCGGCGAGGCCTGAATTCTGCATGCCGACTTCGATGGCAATTGTGCGCCGGGAAGCTTCGGGAACGCGCAACAGGACACCCATGGCATACCCCAAAGCCAGGCCCAGGGCATTATGCAAAATGACCGCAACCAGGACCAGCAGGCCAGCAGTCAAAATCGTCTGTGCACTGCCCGCGACGATGACCGTCACCACGAAGGTGATGGCTAGCACCGACAGCCATGGCAGCACACCACCGATCTTCGCCACGAACCGGTTGAACAGCATGCGCAGGACGATGCCTAGGACCACAGGGATCAGTACGATCTTGATGACGCTGACGGCCATGGATCCAGCATCGACCGGCATGTACTGGCCAGCCAGCCACAAGGCCAGCGCCGGGGTCAGCAGCGGTGCGAGCAAGGTCGACACGGACGTCATGGCAACGGACAAGGCGACATTGCCTCGAGCCAGGTAGGAAACCACATTCGATGCCGTGCCACCTGGTGCGCAGCCAACCAGGATCAGGCCGGCGGCCAAGGCAGGTTCAAGCTGCAGCAGCGTGGCGACCAGCCAGCCCATGGATGGCATCACGATGAACTGCGCTGCGACACCGCCGAGCACCGGCAACGGGTTCTTGAACACCAGGGCGAAGTCTGGCAAGGTCAGCGTCAGCCCCATGCAGAACATGATCACCATCAGCAGGGGATTTATCCATCCGGAAAACCCCACGAACGCTTGGGGAACGAGCATTCCGCACAGTCCGCCCAGCAAAATCAGCACAGGGAATAGCAACACCGCGATGCGGGAGTCTTTTTCGTTCTTATTGGCATTTGCCGCCACGGCGGAAGGGCTGGACTGTTCATAGGGCACCTAGGTATTTTGCCACTAAAGAGTTGCGGCCACAACGAGACAGCTGAAGTTAATCCACTACCCTTGTCATATTCACTTGCGTGTAATTGACGAAAAGCATGCTGAAGATGTGAAGGTAGCAATCGTCGCTGAATCGTTCCTTCCCCATTTCAATGGGGTCACCAACTCAATCCTCAAGACGCTGGATCACCTCAGGCAGACTGGCCAGGAGGCCGTGGTCATTACCCCTGCAGGCTCGCTGGCAGGGGAGCTGTCGGGCCATGGCGTGCCAAAGCTCTATCAGGGCTTCAAGATCCTCACAGTTCCGTCGATGCCTTTGGCAAGCTATCCCGAGGTTCGGGTCGCTACCACCAGTGTGGCGCGCCTGCGCAAGATGCTGGCTCGAGAGCGCGTCGACGTAGTTCATCTGGCTAGCCCGTTCATCCTTGGATGGCAGGCTCTGCGCGCTGCACAGGAACTCGAATTGCCCACCGTGGCGCTGTATCAGACCGAGGTTCCCAGCTACGCGGCACGCTACAAAATGCCGTGGCTGACGCAGAGGCTCTGGGAGCACGTCAGAGCGATCCACACGGGTGCGGACCTCACTCTGGTTCCAAGCACGTTTTCCTACCACCAGCTCGAATCTCTGGGCGTTCCGCGGCTTGCCATTTCAGGCAGGGGAGTAGATACAGCGCAGTTCACGCCAAGACGGCGAAGCGAGCAGTTCAGGCAGGCGGTTGCCCCGAATGACGAGGTAGTCATTGGCTACGTCGGCCGGCTGGCAGCAGAGAAGCAGGTCGCGGACCTGCAGGCCCTGGCGAGTCTTGAGAATACTCGGCTGGTGATCGTCGGTTCCGGCCCACTCGAGGACGAACTGCGCAGCCTTTTGCCCAACGCCCACTTCACCGGTTTCCTTTCCGGGGAACGCTTGGCCGAGGTCATGGCTTCGATGGACATCTTTGTGCATCCTGGCGCCTCAGAGACCTTTTGCCAGACCATTCAGGAAGCCATGGCCTGTGGTGTGCCTGTCGTGGCCGTAGGCCGTGGGGGACCGCTGGATCTGGTGGATTCCTCGCGCACGGGCTGGCTCTATCAGCCAGGAAACCTTAGTGAGCTGCGCAGTCGGGTCAGCGACTTGGCCTATGACGATGCGAAACGGCTGGCTTTTGCCAGCGCTGCGCTTAGCAGTGTCCAGGATCGGTCCTGGCACAGCATTGGCGAGCAGCTTATTGGACACTATGAGCATGTCCGGATGGCCCGGATCCCGCACTAGCGAAATAGAATTTTCTTCTGGATACGCAAAAGGCGGAAAGTTTTCACTTTCCGCCTTTTGGCAAATGTGGAGCCTAGGAGAATCGAACTCCTGACATTCTGCTTGCAAAGCAGACGCTCTACCAACTGAGCTAAGGCCCCGTATTCAATTTTGAAGTTTCCACTCCAAGACCAATCCAACCGGATCAATCAAAAAGAATTAGCGGAAAGTTTTCACTTTCCGCCACTTTCTTTTGTGGAGCCTAGGAGAATCGAACTCCTGACATTCTGCTTGCAAAGCAGACGCTCTACCAACTGAGCTAAGGCCCCGTATTCAATTTTGAAGTTTCCACTCCAAGACCAATCCAACCGGATCAATCAAAAAGAATTAGCGGAAAGTTTTCACTTTCCGCCACTTTCTTTTGTGGAGCCTAGGAGAATCGAACTCCTGACATTCTGCTTGCAAAGCAGACGCTCTACCAACTGAGCTAAGGCCCCGTATTCAATTTTGAAGTTTCCACTCCAAGACCAATCCAACCGGATCAATCAAAAAGAATTAGCGGAAAGTTTTCACTTTCCGCCACTTTCTTTTGTGGAGCCTAGGAGAATCGAACTCCTGACATTCTGCTTGCAAAGCAGACGCTCTACCAACTGAGCTAAGGCCCCGTATTCAATTTTGAAGTTTCCACTCCAAGACCAATCCAACCGGATCAATCAAAAAGAATTAGCGGAAAGTTTTCACTTTCCGCCACTTTCTTTTGTGGAGCCTAGGAGAATCGAACTCCTGACATTCTGCTTGCAAAGCAGACGCTCTACCAACTGAGCTAAGGCCCCAAAAGCTTTAGGAAACTTTATCGGCTACCTGATGCCAGGTTTCCTTCGTTTCCGACGAAGCCTTCGCTTTCTTGACCAAGACTACTGCAGCAGCCGCGATCGATGCGAGAACCAGGAACTTTTTCATTACTCCCTCTTTCTCTCCAGCAAGGTTTCCGTGGGCGTACCAAGACTTGAACTTGGGACCTCTTCGTTATCAGCGAAGCGCTCTAACCGCCTGAGCTATACGCCCTTGCTTTTGTTTTTGTTCCCTTCGGAACGAAATAAAACTTTACCGGTGTTCTCCCAAAGATACAAATCGAGCCCGGGTGTCATGCATCACAGCATGAATCCCGGGCTCGACTTGGGGTGTTCCTAGTCGTCGGTGAGGGTCACTCCGGCTCCGCCGACCAGTGAAGCAGCAATGTTGTACAGCACCGCGCCAAGCATGGAGACCACGGAAATTACCACTACGTTCACCACTGCGATGATCGTCGCGTAGGAAGCCACCTGGCCCAGCGACATGGTGTCGCGCAGGTCGAAGTTGCCGTCGGCGCCAATGGCCTCGCGCATCAGCTGGTTGAACGCATCAAAGGTTCCGGTCAGATCCAAGACAGCCCAGATGCCCACGGCGGCAACCACGGTGATCACACCGAAAGCTACCGAGAGCAGGAAGGCCAGCTTCAGAACCGAGAAGGGCTCCACCTTGGAAACCAGCAGGCGGGCCTTGCGGACCTTCGCCTTGGGCGCTGGACGAACCAGGCGATCCTGGCCATTGGCCGGACGCTGCTGGCTGGTTGGGCGCTGCGGCGCTCCTGTCGGGCGCTGGCCCGCTGGACGTGCCTGGCCTGCTGCTGGTCGTGCGCCGGCGCTAGCCGGACGGGCGCCAGTACCGGTCGGAGCTGGACGCTTTACCTGGGTAGGTCGCGGCGCTGCGCTCTTCGGGGCACCGCCGCTGGGGCGTGGCGTCGAGGGCGTGCTCATGCGTTACCTCCGTTAGTGTTGTCATCATTTTCCGCGCCGGATTCGTTTTCTGGCACAGCCGATGACTCATCGATCGTGTTTTCTGCGTCCAACGTTACGGCATCTTCCTCCAAGTTCTCTTCGAGCTCAGTCTCAGAGTTCTTGGCAACCGCAAGGATCCGGTCCTTCTTGTCCGGCTTGGCGAAGATGACGCCCATCGTGTCGCGGCCCTTGGAAGGAACCTGCGAAACGGCCGAGCGGACCACCTTGCCCGAGCCCATCACCACCAAGACCTCATCGGTCTCGTCGACGATCAGCGCGCCAACCAGCTCACCGCGTTCCTCGTTGAGCTTGGCCACCTTAATGCCCAAACCACCGCGGGATTGCACACGGTATTCCTCGACGGTGGTGCGCTTGGCGTAGCCCTCGTTGGTCACGGTGAAGACATAGGAGCCTTCGCGGACCACATCGGCAGCCAGCAGTTCATCGTCTTCGCGGAACTTCATACCGGTCACGCCCGAGGTTGCACGGCCCATGGGGCGCAGCGCGGTATCGGTGGCGGTGAAGCGGACCGACTGGCCCTTGCGTGAGACGAGCATCACGTCATCGGATTCGCTGACCAGCTGCGCGGAGACCAGTTCATCGTCCTCGCGCAGGTTGATCGCGATCACGCCGGCGGTGCGGTTGGTGTCGTAATCCTCCAGGCGGGTCTTCTTGACCAAGCCGTTGCGGGTAGCCAGCATCAGGTAGGCCGCATCCTGGTAGGTGCGCAGGTCCAGCACCTGGGCAATGTGCTCGTCCGGCTGGAAGGCCATCACGTTGGCTACGTGCTGGCCCTTGGCATCGCGGCCGGCCTCGGCCAGCTCGTAGCACTTGGTGCGGTAAACCCGGCCGTGGTTGGTGAAGAACAGCAGCCAGTTGTGGGTCGAGGTGACGAAGAAGTGCTCCACCACGTCGTCCCCGCGCAGGTTCGCGCCCTTGATGCCCTTGCCGCCACGTGCCTGCGAACGGTAGTTGTCGATGCGGGTGCGCTTGACGTAGCCGCCGCGGGTGATGGTGACGACCATTTCCTCTTCGGGAATCAGGTCTTCGACGCTCATGTCGCCGTCGTAGCCCATCAGCACCTTGGTACGGCGCTCGTCCCCGTGCTTGTCGACGATTTCCTGCAGTTCTTCGGAGACGATCTGGCGCTGGCGTGCCGGATCGGCGATGATCGCCTGGAATTCGGCGATCATGCGCTCGAGCTCGGCATGGCGATCCTGGATCTTCTGGCGCTCGAGGGCGGCCAGGCGGCGCAGCTGCATGTCGAGGATGGCGCGGGACTGCGCCTCGTCGATGTCCAGCAGCTCCATCAGCCCGTCGCGCGCCGCCTCGGTGGTAGCCGAGCGGCGAATCAGGGCGATGACCTCGTCCAGGGCATCCAGGGCCTTGAGCAGGCCGCGCAGGATGTGGGCTTCTTCCTCGGCCTTCTTCAGGCGGTATTCAGTACGGCGGACGATCACTTCGATCTGGTGGGTGACCCAGTGGCGGATGAATCCATCCAGCGGCAGGGTGCGCGGCACCCCGTCGACGATCGCGAGCATGTTGGCCGAGAAGTTGGACTGCAGCTCGGTGTGCTTGTACAGGTTGTTCAGCACTACCTTGGCCACGGCATCGCGCTTGAGCACGATGACCAGGCGCTGGCCGGTGCGGCCCGAGGTCTCGTCGCGCATGTCGGCGATGCCGGCGATCTTGCCGTCGCGGACCAGTTCGGCGATCTTCACCGCGAGGTTATCCGGGTTGGCCATGTACGGCAGTTCGGTGACCACCAGGCAGGTGCGTCCCTGGATTTCCTCCACGTTGACCACTGCGCGCATGGTGATCGAGCCGCGGCCGGTGCGGTAGGCATCGGCGATGCCCTTGGTGCCCAGGATCATGGCGCCGGATGGGAAGTCCGGGCCCTTCACGCGCAGCATCAGCTCGGCGAGCAGCTCCTCGCGCGAAACTTCCGGGTTCTTCAAGTACCACTGCACGCCCTCGGCGACTTCGCGCAGGTTGTGCGGCGGGATGTTGGTGGCCATGCCCACGGCGATGCCGGAGGAGCCGTTGACCAAAAGGTTGGGGAAACGCGCCGGAAGAACCGTTGGTTCCTGGTTCTTGCCGTCGTAGTTGTCCTGGAAATCAACGGTGTTCTCGTTGATGTCGCGGACCATTTCCATGGCCAGCGGGGCCATCTTGGTTTCGGTGTAACGCTGGGCGGCGGCGCCGTCGTTGCCCGGGGAGCCGAAGTTGCCCTGGCCCAGGGCCAGCGGGTAGCGCATGACCCAGTCCTGGATCAGGCGGACCAGCGCATCGTAGATCGCGGTGTCGCCGTGCGGGTGGTACTGGCCCATGACTTCGCCGACCACGCGGGCGCACTTGTTGTACGAGCGCTCAGGGCGGTAGCCGCCGTCGTACATTGCGTACAGCACGCGGCGGTGCACCGGCTTCAGGCCATCGCGCACATCCGGCAGCGCGCGGCCGACAATAACGGCCATGGCGTAGTCGAGGTACGAACGCTGCATTTCGGTCTGCAGGTCGATCTGGTCGATGCGACCGCCTTCTGGGACCGGCTCGATGATCTCGCCGTCCATTGGTGCGTTCTCAGGGGTTTGCTCGTCGCTCAATTTCTTCCCTTACAAGTCAAAAAAGTCTTCGGTGGATATCTGTGGTGGCGGCGGCCGGCTAGATATCCAGGAAGCGCACGTCCTTGGCGTTCTGCTGGATGAAGTTACGGCGGGACTCGACGTCCTCGCCCATCAGCACGGAGAACACCTCGTCCGCGGCGGCCGCGTCATCCATGGTGACCTGGCGCAGCGTACGGTGCTCCGGATCCATGGTGGTGTCCCACAGTTCCGAGTAGTCCATCTCGCCCAGGCCCTTGTAGCGCTGGATGCCGTTGTCCTTGGGCAGGCGCTTGTTGGCGGCCTGGCCGGCAAGCAGCTCCTGGTCGCGTTCCTTGTCGGTGAACACGTAGTCATGCGGCGCATTGGACCACTTGATGCGGTACAGCGGCGGGGCTGCCAGGTAGACGTAGCCGTGCTCGATCAGCGGGCGCATGAAGCGGAAGATCAAGGTCAGCAGCAGCGTGGTGATGTGCTGGCCGTCCACGTCGGCATCGGCCATCAGCACGATCTTGTGGTAGCGCAGCTTGGCCATGTCGAACTCTTCGCCGATGCCGGTGCCGAAGGCGGTGATCATCGCCTGCACTTCGGCATTGCCCAGCGCGCGGTCCAGGCGGGCACGTTCCACGTTCAGGATCTTGCCGCGCAGCGGCAGGATGGCCTGGGTGTGCGGGTCGCGTCCGCGCTTGGCGGAGCCGCCTGCGGAGTCGCCCTCCACGATGAACACTTCGCACTCGGCAGGGTTCTTCGAGGAGCAGTCCGAGAGCTTGCCCGGCATGCCGAAGGATTCCATCGGCGACTTGCGGCGGGCGTTGTCGCGGGCCTTGCGGGCGGCCATGCGGGCCTGCGAAGCCAGTTGGGCCTTGCGGATGATGTCGCGGGCCACGTTCGGGTTGCGCTCGAACCAGTCGCCCAGTTCCTCGTTGACCACGCCCTGGACGAAGCCTCGGGCCATCGAGTTGCCCAGCTTGGTCTTGGTCTGGCCCTCGAACTGGGGCTCGGAGAGCTTGACCGAAATCACGGCGGTCAACCCTTCGCGGGCGTCCTCGCCGGTGAGGTTGTCGTCCTTTTCGCGCAGGATCTTGTTATCGCGTGCGTAGCGGTTGAGCAGGCCGGTCAGGGCCGCGCGGAAGCCCTCTTCGTGGGTGCCGCCTTCATGGGTGTTGATGGTGTTCGCGTAGGTGTGCACGGATTCGGCGTAGGCGCTGGTCCACTGCATCGCGATTTCCAGGCTGATGCCGCGGGCAGCATCTTCGGATTCGAAGGCGATGACCTCGTCGTGGACCAGTTCGATCTTCTTGGCGGCGTTCAGGTGCTTGACGTAGTCCAGCAGGCCGTCCTTGTACAGGTAGTCCACCGTGCGCGGCTTGACTACCTGGTTCTCGATTTCCTCCTCGACCTCGGCCTCGGGCTCTTCGTTGTCCTGCACTCGCTCATCGGTGAGGGTGATGCGCAGGCCCTTGTTCAGGAAGGCCATCTGCTGGAAACGGGCGCGAAGCGTCTCGAAATCGAATTCGGTGGTCTCGAAGATTTCCGGATCCGGGTAGAAGGTCTGGCTGGTGCCGGTCAGCTCGGTTTCTTCGCCCTTGGTCAGCTCCTGGACGGTGTGGCCGCCGTTGCCGAAGCCGATGCGCCACGCATGGCCCTGGCGGCGCACGATGGTGTCGACCTTCTCGGACAGGGCGTTCACCACGGAGATGCCCACACCGTGCAGGCCGCCGGAGACCGCGTAGCCGCCGCCGCCGAACTTGCCGCCTGCGTGCAGGATGGTCATGACAACCTCTACGGTTGGCTTGCCCTCGGTTGGGTGGATGTCTACTGGGATGCCGCGGCCGTTATCTTCACAGCGCACGCCGCCATCGGCCTGCAGCGTGACGTTGATGGTGTCGCAGTAGCCAGCCAGCGCCTCATCGACGGAGTTGTCGACGACTTCGTAGACCAAGTGGTGCAGGCCTCGAGGGCCGGTGGAACCGATGTACATGCCCGGGCGTTTGCGTACCGCTTCGAGTCCTTCGAGGACGGTAATATCCTGGGCGCCGTAAGTGTGTTCGACTTTGGAAGTCATCGATTCCGCGGGGGCTTGGCTTTCAGCCGGTTCCTGCGGTGAAGCATTTTCGGTAGACACGGGTGCTACGAACTCCTCGGATTTGGCGCGCGATTGCCCGCTGCGATGGATTCAGCGCGTCAGGCAATCATGGTCTGGAGGGACACCGCCGCCGGGCAAGCCCGCAGCGGAGTCATTTCACTACCTCTAATTCTACCGCGTAGACCAAAATAAACGGTGACTTTGAGGCCTAAATCGCCCACCAAAAGCTGCTAATTGACGTTCTGAGGCAGTTGGGGCGATCAAGTGTGGGGGGATCCACCCTCCGGGTCCGTGAGTGCGCCATATGCCGTGCCAGCAATTTCTACCCGTAGGTGTCGCGTGGACCCCGGCCGGCCACCGAACGCATGCCATGGCGCCAGGAGGGAGCATTAGGCCCGAGCACCTTGATCACGGTGACGATCCCGGGACCCAACTCGGCATCGAATTTCTTCAGAATATCGTGGCTGAGCAGGCGCATTTGCGCAGCTCTCGCTGTTGTATCGCAGCGCATCACCACCACCGTGTCTTCAAAGGATTCCGGCTTGCAGTGCTTCGCGTTCTCCACGCCAATGATGTCGGGCCAGCGGCCGAGTACCGATCCGACCGCGACCTGGGTGTTCCAGCCGCGGGACTTGGACAAGCGGGAGACTACTTCGCCGATGGCGCGCGGATCGCGGATCGCCCCCTCGGCGGATTCCGGCTTTTCAGCGGCGAATCCGCGGCGGGCGGCTTTTCGCTTGCGCACTTTGTCCATGCGCGCCGCATCTATGCGCTTCTCGCCACGTTCTTCGGCGAGCTTCCGCATGCGGTTGAGCAGTGCTTTGGCCGCATCGATCTCTGGATCGAAGCGGTGTTCATCCCGTTCTGATGGCTCATGCATCGACAACCTGGCCAGGGGAGACCTGGAAGAAATGTCCCTTCAGTGCTTCTGGAACATCTTCGACAACGGCGGCGGTCACCAGAACCTGCTCGGCTCCGGCAACGATATGCGCCAAACGATCACGACGGGTGGTGTCCAGTTCGGCAAAGACATCATCAAGGATCAGGATGGGTCCGGAACCTGGGCGCGGATCGTCATCGCCGAAAACACGGTAGGCGGCAAGGCGCAGGGCCAGGGCAAAGGACCAGGTTTCCCCGTGCGAGGCATAGCCCTTGGCAGGGGTCGGTCCCAGGATCAGGGTCAGATCGTCCCGGTGCGGTCCAAAGAGCGAAATTCCGCGGTCGACTTCCCGACTGCGATTAACTTCAATGGCGTTCAGCAGCAGTTCCTGGATTTCTTCTTGGTCCAAGGATTCAAGGTCCTCTGCCGGAAGGCTGTTTTCATCGAGTTCGCCCTCGAGCGAGGACCGGTAGACGGCGCGCGCTTCCTTCGCGCCATCGGCCAAATCCGCATAGGCGGCCTGCATGTACGGGCGAATCAAGGCCAGGACGTCAAGGCGTCCGCGGATCAATCGAGCGCCCGTCAAGGCCAACTGCAGATCCCAGGCCTTGAGGGTGTTTTCCTGCGCGGTGCTCAGCTTGGACTTGCCGCGGATGGATTTGAGCAGGGCATTGCGTTGCTTCACGATGCGGTCGTAGTCGTTCTTGGTGCCGGCTTCTACCGGGCGCAGGGCTACCAGGAGCTCGTCCAAGAACTTGCGGCGGTTGGACGGGTCGCCCTTGATCAGCGCCATGTCCTCCGGGGCGAAGAGCACGGTGCGCACCATGCCCAGGATCTCCCGAGCGCGAACCGGGTTGGCCCGGTTGATGCGGGCACGATTGATCTTGCCACTGGTGATTTCGACCTCGATCACCGTGGTTTGCGGGCCGCGATGCACGGTGCCGCGGATCAGCGCGCGCTCAGAACCGAAATGCAGCAAAGGGGCGTCATTGCTCACGCGATGCGAAGAGAGATTGGCCAAATAGCCAACGGACTCAACGATATTGGTTTTGCCGACGCCGTTGGGGCCGATCAGAACGTTGATCCCAGGGGCCAGGTGCACGTCGGCCTGCGCATACGAGCGGAAGCCCGTGAGTGAAAGCTGCGAGATATACACCGAGGTCCTGACAGAAAGAAGGTGGTGGGTGGGTTT